>JAHEBH010000003.1:6312-7587 GCA_024642335.1 Erythrobacter sp. | reverse complement strand
GACGTGCTGCATGATCAGGCGCGCGAGATGCGAAGGCATGCCTCCGAAGCGCACAAGGCGCTGGCGGCGAAATTCTCCAAGGCGGACCTCGGGCCCTATACCTTCAAGCGCTTTGCCGTGGTCGGCAGTGCGATTGTCGATTTCAACTGCCACCTGCTCGGCATGGCCATCGCCATTGACGAGGAGGGGCAGAATGAGACGCTCGCCAAGCGCCGCGACAAGAGCCTGAACGCGGTGGGCATCAAGGTGATGCGCATCAAGGCCAGCGACATTCTTGAAAACATGGACGATGTGCTCGCGCGCATCACCGCCGGCATGCGCCTGCGCATTGGCGACAAGCAGGATGCGCGGCGCAAGCACGGTGATGAAATGCGCGCGGGAAAGCGGGGGCGGTCGTGATGCTGCGCTGGCTTTCTTCCCGTGTCATCCCGGACCTGTTCCGGGATCCAGCTTGTTATTGCCAACCCAAGCGGAACTGGACCCCGGAACAAGTCCGGGGTGACGATTCAAATTTGAAGAGATGATCTGAATGCTGAAAATTGAAAACCTCCACGCCGAAGTCTCCAGTGACTCTGGGGCAAAGCCGATCCTCAAGGGCCTCACCCTCGAAGTGGGCGCGGGCGAGGTGCATGCGATCATGGGCCCCAATGGCGCTGGCAAGTCCACGCTCGCCTATGTGCTGGGCGGGCGCCCCGGTTATGAAGTAACCCAAGGTTCGGTGGAGTTTCTGGGGCAGGACCTGCTTGCCCTCGACCCGCATGAGCGCGCTGCGGCGGGCATGTTCCTTGGCTTCCAGTATCCGGTCGAAATTCCCGGCGTTTCAAATGTGCAATTCCTGCGCGAAGCGCTCAATTCGCAGCGCAAGGCGCGCGGCGAGGAACCGCTCTCGGGCGGCGAATTCCTCAAGCTGGCGAAGGAAAAGGCCAGCCTGCTGAAGCTCGACATGGACATGATGAAGCGCAACGTGAATGTCGGCTTTTCCGGCGGCGAGAAGAAGCGCAACGAGATGGTGCAGATGGGCATTCTCGACCCCAAATTCGCCGTGCTGGACGAGACAGACAGCGGACTCGACATCGACGCGCTGAAGGTGGTGGGTGAGGGCATCAATTCGATCATGCGCGCGCCCGACAAGGCGGTGCTGCTGATCACCCATTACCAACGCCTGCTCGATTACGTGCAGCCGGACCATGTTCATATCCTGGCCGCAGGCCGCATCGTGAAAAGCGGCGGGCCGGAGCTCGCGCTGCAGCTGGAAGCGCAGGGCTATGACGAGGT
>JAHEBH010000003.1:0-6212 GCA_024642335.1 Erythrobacter sp. | reverse complement strand
GCATGATCGCGCTTCCCACCATCAAGGACGAGGCGTGGCGCTACGCCGATTTCGGCGCTGTTGAAGCGCTTGGCGTGGCCGCTCTCGATCAGTGGCAGGAGGTGGAACTCGCGGCAGGCGAGACGCGTCGCCACTGCATGGTGGTGGGTTCTGACGTGCCCGAATTGCACCGCATCCGCCTGACCGTGGGCAAGGACGCTCGGGCAGAGCTGTTCGCGGTGATCGCGGGCAATGACTACACCCGCGTCGAGGTGCAGGTCGATCTGGCCGAGGGCGCGCATTTCGAATTCGGCGGCGTCACCATCGGCGGCGGCGATGCGGTGCGCGAAATCGTGACGCGGACAACGCATGATGCGCCCGCCGCCACCTCTAACCAGGTCGTCCGCGCGGTCCATTGGGGGCAGGCGACGGGCAATTTCCTTGGCCGCATCGATGTTGGCCGCGATGGCCAGCGAACCGATGCCGCGCAGGATTTCAAGGCGCTGATCCTCGAAAAGGGCGCTTCGGCCAATGCCAAGCCCGAGCTCGAAATCTTCGCCGATGATGTGAAATGCGCCCACGGCGCGGCTATCGGCCAGATGGATGAGGCGGCGCGTTTCTATATGGCCAGCCGCGGCATTGCGCCCGATGCCGCCCGCCGCCTGCTGATCCGCGCCTTTATCGCCGATGCCTTTGAAGGGCTGGAAGACGAGGCCGAGCGCGAGCGCCTGTTCGAAGAGGCGCTGCGTGTGCTCGAAAGCGGGGCCGCAGCATGAAGCGGCTTGCCTTTATCGCCGTTGCTGGCGTTGCTCTGACCGGCTGTACCGAAAGGCAGACGGTACAGACGGGCTATGTTCCCTCCGCAAGCTTCGCCGCGCTCGCTGCGCCTGCTACAATCTTTGCGGATAACGATGCGGCGATAGCGCATTACCTCGCTTCTGTCGGTCGACGCTCACCTTCGGACAGGGAGGTGAATGACTTTCCCGGCGCCCGCGGATCGCAACTACTGCTCTTCAGTGCAGAGGGTCTGGAAGATGATGCGGTGCGCGACATGCAATGGCGCCTGCTGATCGAGCAGGCAGAAGCCGGCATCCGCGTGAAGGAAGCGGGCCTGCGCCAGCGCTGCAGGCGCAGCGGCAACAGCGAATGGACTACGACGCCATGTCCGTAACCACCGCCTCCCTCTCCGCGCGCAGAGCGGATTTCCCCGGCCTCGTGACGTCAACCGGCGCGCCATGGCATTACCTCGATTCCGCCGCGACTGCGCAAAAGCCGCAGGCAGTGATCGATGCGATGGTGCGGGCGCTGGGCGTGGATTATGCCACCGTCCATCGCGGGGTCTATTCGCGCAGCGCGGAAATGACGCTCGCCTATGAGGCGGCGCGCCGCCGCGTGGCGCAATTGATCGGCGGGCGCGAGGACGAGCTGGTCTTCACCCGTGGCGCAACCGAGGCGATCAACCTTGTCGCGGCCACCTGGGGCGAAGTGAATATTGGGGCAGGCGACCGTATCCTGCTCTCCACGCTCGAACATCACTCCAACATCGTGCCGTGGCAGATGCTGGCGGCACGCAAGGGCGCACACATCGATGTCTGTCCGCTGACCGAGGACGGGCGGATTGATCTCGACGCGGCCGAAGCCATGTTGACGCCCTCACACAAGCTCGTGGCGCTGGCGCATGTCTCCAACGTGCTTGGCTCGGTGCTCGATGTCGGGCGCGCGGTGAAGCTGGCCCATGGCGTCGGCGCGAAGATTCTCATCGATGGCTGCCAGGCCGTGCCGCGCATGCCGGTCGATGTCGGCGCGCTGGACTGTGATTTCTATGCCTTCTCGGCGCACAAGCTCTACGGACCGACAGGCATCGGCGCATTGTGGGCAAGGGCGGATATCCTGGACGCCATGCCTCCCTATCAGGGCGGCGGCGCCATGATCGACAAGGTCAGCTTTGCCGGGACTACCTACGCACCGCCGCCGCAGCGCTTCGAGGCAGGAACGCCCGCGATCACCGAGGCGGTCGCATTCGGGGCGGCCTGTGACTATATTGAGGCCATCGGGCTGGACGCGATCCACGCGCATGAAGCCGCGCTGGTGGCGCAGACGCGCGATGCGCTGCGCGGCATGAACGATGTCACGCTCTACGGGCCGGAAGATGCTGCCGGCATTGTCAGCTTCACGCTTCGCGGGATCCACCCGCACGATCTCGGCACCATTCTCGATGAAGAGAATGTTGCCATCCGCGCCGGACACCACTGCGCGCAGCCCTTGATGGAGCACCTCGGCGTGTCCGCCACTGCGCGCGCCAGCTTCGGCATCTACAACGATGAGGACGATATCACCGCACTGATCCGCGGCATTGAACGGACCAAGAGGATTTTCGGCTGATGAACAAGCCAGAGGACAAGAAGGACTTCGAGTCTCAAGCAACTGCAGCACAAGTGGTCGATGCAGTCGCCAAGCCCCCGCGCGCAAAGGTTTCGGATGCGGTCGAGGAGACGCCCGCCGCAAAGCTCGAGCGCAAGCGCGACTATCTGGAAGGTTTCCTGCAGAAAAAGCCCGAGGGCGTATCTGCCGGGGAACCGGGCGGTGAGCTCTATGAGGATGTGATCGCCGCGCTGAAGGATATCTACGATCCGGAAATCCCGGTGAACATCTATGATCTCGGCCTGATCTACGGGGTCGAGGTTTCGCCCGAGGCCGATGTCGCCGTGACCATGACGCTGACCACCCCGCATTGTCCGGTGGCGGAGACCATGCCGGCCGAGATCGAATTGCGCGTCGGCTCGATTCCCGGCGTGCGCGATGCAGAGGTCAATGTGACCTGGGACCCGCCATGGGATCCAGCAAAGATGAGCGACGAAGCGCGGCTCGAACTGGGGATGTTGTGATGGGTGAAGTTACCAAGCGCCCGGCGCCCAGGGCCGCCGTTATCCTCACCCCCGCGGCCGAACAGCGAATCGCCGATCTGATGGCGAAAGCGCCCGAAGATGCGATCGGCGTGAAGCTGTCCACCCCGCGCAGGGGCTGTTCGGGCCTTGCCTATTCGGTCGATTACGTCACCGATGAAACGGCGTTCGACGAGAAGATCGAAACGCCCGGCGGCACTTTCTACATTGATGGCGCCAGCGTTCTCTACCTTGTCGGCAGCACGATGGACTGGGTCGAGGACGATTTCACCGCCGGATTCGTCTTCACCAATCCCAACGCCAAGGGCGCCTGTGGCTGCGGCGAATCCTTCATGGTCTAGGCCCAGCCGGTTTCCTCGGCGATGAATTCGAGCAGTGCCTCGTCGTAGGAATCGATCTGGCCGTTGGCATTGATCTGCTGGTCGAGCCAATCAGATTCGTAAGCCGTGAACTCTGCGGCTGCGGCTACGCGGTCCTCGCGGCTGGGGGCCGTATCCTTCTTGCCGAAGACAATGCCGAATGCATTGGGCGCCGCCTTGGCCATGGCGCCCATGAAGCGGCCCATGTCGGCCTTGTTGTTGGCAATGAAGCCTTCCAGCTCGAGCATGCGCTCGCGGCTGAGGTGCGCGCTCTCGCTGGCAAAGCCGAGCAGGTAATTGCCCGCGCCCTGCACGAAAATGCGCTGGAATTCGGGATGGTTGGCCTCTTCCAGCGTTGCGTCCTTCAGGCGGAAGAGCATTTCCGCCTCGCGCTGGCTGACAGCGCCCGGACGATCGCTGGCCGAACCGAAGACGACGCGGCGCAAAATGCGCGCCTCGGCCTCGCTCACATGCGTGTCGGACAATTCGCCGCCGCAGCGCGTGGGGCCGGTGCCGGTCATCACTTCGCTTTCGAGCACTTCGAGCACGAAGGCCTTGAGCTTTTCTGGGACATTGAGGCCCTTTTCGATCACCTGCACCAACAGTTCGAGCTCTGTCATCGAACAGACGCGGCCATCACGCTTGACCATGGCGATCAGCCAATCGGCCTCTTCATCGCTGGCATAGCCGCGCGGTTCGCTGCCATTCAGAACATGGTTGCGCAGCGCTTCGACAAAGAAATCGCTGAAGATTGCGGAAGGATTTTCCGTCGCTTGCTGCATGCCGAAGATAGCTTCGGCCTCCACACGGCGGATATGGCCGTCGGCCCAGCCTTCCTGGCGCAGGCGCAGCACTTCCTCGTCCGAAACATGGCCGTCATGCGCGGCAATCTGGGCGAAATCGGCAAATTGGGCGGTCATTCTTCACATTCCCTGCTATTCGGGGGAATACCTATGATCGCATAGGCTTAATTTCGGGTTACCCAAGGTGCGGCCCTATTGCCGGCGCAACGCGTTGATGCAGGCCGACCTGTCCACCTCCGCGCCATCGCTGGCCCGGCGCGTCTCGATCCACGTGGCCACCGGCTCGGCAGCGGGGCGCAGCGGATAGAGGAATACGTCCATCACACAGGCACTGCCCGAAAATTGCAGCTTGCGCATGTCGCCCTCCTGCACATCGAGGCGCGGCGTGCCGAACAGGCGGACCAGCCTGTCCGCAGGTTCCTCAATCACGCCCTCCAGCCCTGGCGCGCGCAAAACCTCGGGCATGCGAAAGCCTGCAACGGGAGGGGGTGCCGGAGTACTGGTCGGTACGGGGCGGCTCTGCGATGGCGGGCGCGGTACGGAGGTGGGCGCGGGCGCCGGCCCCCGCGGGATAACGGGCGGAGAGACGCATGCGGAAAGCGCCAGGCTCAGGGCGAGGATTACAGGAAGGCGCATGTCACCCCTTGATCTTGCGGATGGACGGACGCGCCGTGCCACTGCATGGGTCAAGTGGGACAAGGCCCGGGCAAAACTGGAGACAATTGCGCTCATTGGTCCTTGCGATTGCTGCTCCGAGCCGCCAAGTCAATCTCCTGAAATTTTGATCCACTGACCGGGAATTACCATGTCCGAACCACGTTATGATGTAATCGCCATCGGCAATGCGATTGTCGATGTAACGGCCACCTGTTCCGATGAATTGATCGAGGAACTGGGCATGGCCAAAGGCGGCATGACGCTGGTCGATGCGGAACAGGCGGCCGAGTTGTATGGCGCGATGGGCCCGGCGCGCGAATTTTCCGGCGGATCGGCGGCCAATACGCTGGCGGGACTTTCTGCTCTTGGTGCGCAATGCGCCTTTGTCGGCCAAGTGGCGGCAGACCAGCTGGGACAGGTCTTTGCCCATGACATTCGCGCTGTGGGTATCGATTTCGATACGCCGCCGCGCGAAGGCGAGCCGCCCACGGCGCGCTGCCTGATCTTCGTGACGCCCGATGGCCAGCGCACGATGAACACCTTCCTCGGCGCCAGCCAATTCCTTCCCGCCAGCGCTTTGGACGAGGAAGCGATCGGCGGCGCCTCGATCCTCTTCCTCGAAGGCTATCTGTGGGACCCGGAAGAACCGCGCGCTGCCATGCGCCGCGCCATCGAAACGGCCAAGAACGCCGGGCGCAGGGTCGCCTTCACGCTGTCCGATGCTTTCGTGATCGAGCGCTATGGCGATCAATTCCGCGCCATGATCGACGAGGGGCTGATCGATATCCTGTTCGCCAACAAGGTGGAGCTGGCCGCGATCACGGGTGAGGACGATTTCGACGCCGGTATCGCCCAGCTCGCCCCCAAAGTTCCGACGCTGGTCGTCACCCGTAGCGAGGAAGGCGCGGTCGCCGTCCATCGCGGGAGCCGCGCCGACGTGGAAGCCGAACCCATCGATAAAGTGGTCGATACGACGGGCGCAGGCGACCTCTTCGCGGCAGGCTTCCTCGCCGGCTATGTCCGCCAGAAGCCGCTCGACATTTGCTTGCGCATGGGCTCCATCGCTGCGGCCGAAGTCATCTCGCATTATGGCCCGCGCCCCGAGGCTGACCTGGCCAAGCTGATGGCCGAAAAGCTGGGCTGATTTTACACATTTAACACTGTCCAAAGAGAAAAATCCCTTCCCCTGCACCGCGCCTTTGAGAAGGAGTGCGGAGGAGGGTGATCGGGTGTGCATGGAGGATAGGCTGGCGCCCTCTCGCAGATGTAGGAAAGGCGCAATTGCGCTTTGAGCCGGATTGGGCAGCATCCACGGAGAAAGGCGGCTGCCGAGCAGGCGCCGGCAACCGCCCCCTCCTGTGAACGGAAGCATTGCGGGTCGCGCCAATGCTTCAGGCGGGAGAATGGAAGGCAGGCGCGAAAGAACAACCTGTCCAAAAGGACAGAGCCGCGTCGCAGAAGGCTGCAATTGAGGCATTGGCTGCCGTTTGCGCTTAAGGTCTGGAATTGGG
>JAHEBH010000105.1 GCA_024642335.1 Erythrobacter sp. | reverse complement strand
ACCAGATTCTTCCGTGACTTGCATCACACGGGAGTCAAAGCTGAGATGTCAGACCTGATCCGTACGCATGCCGTGGAGCCAGCGCCGCTGGCAAGGCAATCCTGAGGTCAGACGACCCGGTCATTGTTCGGCCATGGCCAAGCATGTATTGCATTGCGAGGCGGAGCGTTGCTTTGCCTGGCACGATAGGCAGCAGGCAAGCATCAAACCCGAGCGCTAGATGAACAGTGAAACCAAGCTTGTCGTCTCATTGACGACAATCCCGCCGCGCTTTGATGACCTCGGGCTGACCCTTCACAACATTCTTAATCAGTCACATAAGCCAGATGCGATCGAGGTCACCATTCCACGATCCTACCGGAGATTCCCCGAACACGTTTTTCGCACGCCCGACGTGCCGGACGGTGTCGACATCATGGTCGTCGACGAAGACCTCGGACCCGCGAGCAAGATCCTTCCCTGTGCGCGGCGATATCGCGGCAAGAATGTACGCATCGTCTATTGCGATGACGATCGCGCAGCACCCCAAGACTGGCTTGAGAGCCTGATTTCCAAGTCGCGGGAGCATCCGGACAAGGCCATCGTCGCCGCCGGGACGAACCTGGATCGCCTCCTTGGTCGGCGCACCTTGTCGCCCTCGCCCCGCGCGGTCGCTCGCCCACAGCGGACCGACCTCGGCTACCGGTTGCGGCGGATACGGTCGAGCCTGTTCGGGCTGATGACCATGCAAAAGTTGCTGAAGCCAAGCCGGCGGCTCTTCAAGAAGGACGGGTACGTTCAGATCGCGTGTGGCCTGGGAGGCGTGTCGGTGTCGCCGGATTTCTTTGACGATGAGAGCTACAGGATCCCTGATGTGATCTGGGCTGTCGACGATGTCTGGCTGTCCGGCTGCCTGGAGCGGCAGGGCATCCCCATCTGGGTCGACAGCCAGTGCAGGACGCCGGTCGAACACCAGGGCGCCAGTTTCAATGCCCTGTTCAAATCGGTCATCGAAGATGCGACGCGCCGCGAGGCCAATGCCGCCTGCGTCCGCTACATGCAGGAAACCTATGGCATCTGGCTTTAGTCATCCATCCGCGCGCGGTGCCGTGGGCTTTCGCCGGAGCAGATCGTCTTACGGCAACCCTGCCACTGCCGGCCTGCAACGATAGAGGTGGTTCGGTCTGTTTGAACAGATTCTGGGCGTTTCGTAAGTGGATTTCCGCCTCTGTTATGCCGCCACCGCTTCCGGTCTCAGCACGTTGAAGTAAGCCTGATCGGGGGTTTTCCCGTCAAGCGATGAATGTGGCCTGCGGCTATTGTAGAAGCCGAGATACCGGCCGAGGGAGGCGCGGGCCTCCGAGACGCTTGTGTAGGCCCGCAGATATACCTCCTCATATTTGATGGTCCGCCAAAGGCGCTCAACGAAGACGTTGTCCCGCCACGCCCCCTTGCCGTCCATGCTGATCTTGATCTCTCGGCCCGTCAGCACCTTGATGAAGTCAGTGGAGGTGAACTGGCTTCCCTGATCGCTGTTGAAGATTTCCGGCGTGCCGTGACGTGCCAGCGCCTCCTCTACAGCGTCGATGCAGAAGTCGACCTCCAGCGTGATCGATAACCGCCAGGACAGCACTCGGCGTGTGAACCAGTCCAGCACGGCGGCGAGGTAGATGAAGCCACGCGCCATCGGGATGTAGGTGATGTCCATGGCCCAGACCTGGTTGGGGCGGGTTACGGCCAGTTTCCGTAGCAAATAGGGATAGATTTTATGCCCCGGAGCCGGTTTTGAGGTGTTCGGCTTTCGGTAAAGCGCCTCGATCCCCATGCGTTTCATCAACGTGGCGACGTGCAACCGCCCCACTGCGAACCCCTCCTGCACCAGCAAGCCCTGCAGCATCCGGCTGCCCGCAAAGGGGAATTCCGTATGAAGCTTGTCGATCCGGTGCATCAGTTTCAGATCGGCATCGGAAACCGGGCGCGGCTGGTAGTAGACGCTGCCACGGCTAATCCCCAGCAGAATGGCCTGTCGGCTGACGCTCAGCATTGCGCTGTTGCTGATCATCTTTTTGCGCTCGGAAATAGTCCCGCTTTCCCGAGCGCCCCGGATAAAAAATCATTCTCCAGCGTCAGCTCCCCGATCTTCGCATGCAGGGTTTTCACGTCGATGATCGGTTCTGCTTCGGCCTTCGGCGTTTCCCCAAACACCCCGGTTGCGCCTTCAAGCAGTTGGTCCCGCCATTGCTTGATCTGGTTCGGGTGAACGTCGAACTCCTGCGCCAGTTCGATCAGCGTTTTCTCACCTTTGATCGTGGCCAACGCAACTTTCGCCTTGAATGCCGGGCTGTGATTCCGGCGTGGTCGTCTCGTCATGGTCATCTCCTCGCTCGCGGCAATCATGCCGCTGTTGCGCGGAAAATCCACTCATCCCACCTGTTCAGATTTCCCGAACCACCTCTCTCGATCCGCGGCCAGTGGAACTTGTCTTCATCCAACCGCTTGGAGAACAGGCAAATGCCCGACCCGTCCCACCACACAATCTTCACGCGGTCGGCGCGTTTGGCCCGGAACACGT
>JAHEBH010000026.1 GCA_024642335.1 Erythrobacter sp. | reverse complement strand
TAGGCACCGTCGGGGTTGTAGCCGTGTTCGGCCATCCACTGGATTACCTGCACGACGCAGTCCGTGCAGTCGATATTCGGCACTCTCAGATCGGCTTCGAAGAACGTGTCCGGGGCTGGCCGTTCGGTGTGCCGGAACAGCCCGTCCGCGAGCACCGGCGGCGCCGGATTGAATGCCATGTCCGCCGACACCGAGATTGGGCCGCGCGGACTGTCGCGGGTCACAGTTTCCGGATCGGCAGGCAATTGGGCCTCGGTTCGGGCCAGCGCCACGCGGTAGTACCCTGGATGAAACACGGTTTCCCGAAGCTTCAAATGCAGCGTGCCCCCGCCCGTCAGGTGGGTCACCGCATCGCTCGGCATTCCGGGATCCTGCGACGTTCCCCCGCATGGCCCGAGTTTTTGCGGATCGCCGATCGCGTTCTGCACGAGGCTCGCCGCCGGAGCCTCTAGGATGAAGTGAGCACTGGCCGGGGCGATCAGGACGGCGGTCGAAAGCAGCGCCGCGGCTCCGAGATAACGCAGGCGCCGCATTGCGGTTGCGCCGGTTTTGTTCGAATTCATGCAATCCCTCCATGACTGGCAAGGAGCTATGCAGCGCTTGCCGCCCCATTACAGACATGGCCGCTTCCGGTCCGCCAGAAGCTGCCTGCCACTGCGTAGAGCGAAAACCGCAGCCGCGGCAAGCGGTGTCTCACTTTGCCCGGCGCGATTCGCCGGGAGTGCGGCGTAAGCGCGGTGACAGGCGCAATCAAAGCCAATGGGCCGCGCCCCTTTCCTACAGGCGATCGCCACTGCAAAGGGGGGAAGCACGGCTCTTTCCACCCTCCGGCTCCACCCGGCGCAGTCCCTGCGCCATGCTCTTCACCCCTTCGCGGGGCGGGAGGACTTTTTGCCTTTGGACCGTGTTAAATGTGTAAAGCCCGCGCCCGCTGTTTTTCTTTGGCCTCAAGCGCAAGCGCCGGCGCTCGCCCTTGCAGGCCCCTTGGGTCCGATTGGCGCGGAAATTCTTGCGCGCGTCCGGTGTATTGTGCATATAGGGCACCATGAGTGCCAGCCTTGCAAATGAGGGGCTTACGCCCGTTGATCCCGCCTATGTGAAGGTGATGCGGATAGAGGCTGTGCTGGCCTCCATTCCCTTTGTGGTCGGCGCCATTGTGCTGGAAGTGGCAGGACTGCTGTTTACCGGCGCTTTCCTGGTGCCGGTCGTGCTGCTGGCCATGCTGCTGATCCTGATGGTGCCCTTGAGGCGCTACAATGCGCGCGGATATGACATGGCAGAGGACCGGCTGCGCGTGGTGCGGGGCCTGTTGTTCCGCATGGACACCGTGGTTCCCTTCAGCCGCGTGCAGCATATCGATGTGCTGCAAGGGCCGCTGGAACGTGCATTCGGCATCGGGCGGCTGGTGCTGCACACGGCGGGAACGCATAATGCCTCAGTCATGCTGCCGGGCCTCAATTACGAGCTTGCCAGCGCAATGCGCGAGGACATCCGCGCCCACGTCAAGCGCGAGACGATGTGAGCACGGCGCAAGAAGAAATCGCCCAGGGCTGGCAGCGCACCCACAGGCTGGCCATCGCCGTTGCCGCATTGCGCGGAGTGCAGCAGGCGCTGATTCCGCTTGTGCTGGTGACGATCGGATCGGGCGGCTTCGGCGGAGGGGTATTCCTTGTTGTGCCGATCCTTCTGGCCATCCTCTCGCTGGGGGTCGGCGCGGCCTGGCTCAAGTGGCGGCGGCTGCGCTACCGCGTGGGCGAGAGCGACATCAAGGTGGAGCAAGGCCTGATCAGCCGCCATGCGCGCTCTGTTCCCTATGAGCGGATCCAGGATGTCAGCCTCGAGCAGAAACCGATCCCGCGCCTGTTCGGGCTGGTGGAGGTGCGTTTCGAGACCGGCGCCGGCGGCAAGGACGAGCTGCAGCTCGCATATGTCTCGATGGAAGAGGGCGAGCGCCTGCGCGAAGTGGTGCGCGACCAGCGCGAGGGAGTGGCGCTGGCAGGCGATCCGGCTGCTCCGGAGCAAGGCCCTGCTGGCGAACCCAGGGGCGAACTGCTCTTCGCCATGGGGCCGGACCGCCTGCTGACCTTCGGCCTGTTCAGCTTCTCGCTGGTGGTCATCGCCGTGATCGCCGGTGCCGCGCAGCAGTTCGATGTCTTCCTGTCCTTCGATCCGTGGGATTTCAGCGAATGGGAGGACCGGCTGGCGGGCCCCGGTGCATGGCTGGCCGGGCTGGGTTGGGCCTCTCGCATCGTGGGGGGCATGATCCTGTTTCTCGGCCTCATCGTGCTGGGCATGGTGACCGGCGTGGTCAGGACCTTCCTGCGCGACTGGGATTTCCGGCTGGAAAAGACACCCAAGGGCTTTCGCCGTCGCCGCGGACTGCTGACCAAGACCGATGTGGTCATGCCCGCGCACCGCGTGCAGGCGGTGACCGTGGGCACCGGGCTGATGCGCAAGCTGTGGGGCTGGCACGGGCTTTCCTTCATCAGCCTGGCGCAGGACGCCAAATCGGCCAATCACGATGTCGCGCCCTTCGCAAAGATGGAGGAGATTGCCCCCATCGTGCGCGAGGCAGGCTTTGCCCTGCCCGCCGATACGACCGACTGGCGTCGGCCCAGCTCGAAATACCGCACGGACAAGGCGCTATTGGGCGCGATTCCGCTCTTGCTGGTGGGCTTTGTTACATTCTTCTTAGAGCCGGTTGTCTGGCTGGGCCCGATAATCCTGGCATTGGCCGCCTTCGAGGTAGCGCATCAATACTACCTCTGGCTGCACGAGCGGCATGCGGTCGATCCGCGCCAGGTGCTCTCGCGCCGCGGCTGGCTGGTGCCGCGCCTCGAGATCGCCGACAAGGTCAAGCTGCATTCGGCCTCGATCACGCAGGGCCCGCTGGCAAAGAAGCGCGGCTATGCCAGTCTTACCTTCGGGTTGGCGGGGGGCACACTGTCCTTCGACGGCTTGCCGCTCGCCGACGCCGAAGCCATGCGCGGTCAGGTGCTGGACAGTATCGCTGCAGTCGATTTCGCCAGGCTTCCCCGCTGATCAGTGCGGCAGGGGTGCGCGGACGTCCTCCCATTCAGGGTGCTTGCCGAAGGCGCGGACGACGTATGGGCATTGCGGTGCGATCTTGAAACCTTCCTCGTGCGCATCGGCGATGATCGCTTCGACCAGCTTCAGGGCAATGCCTTGCCCGCGCGCTTCGGGCGGAGTGAAGGTGTGGTCGACCAGCCGGATATCGCCAGCTTCACCGCGCGCCTGCCATGTCAGTATCGCCGGGCGGTGCGCTCCCTCGATCGCCATTGTGTAGGCGCCGCCGCCTTCATGCTGCTCGCGAATGATCGGTTGCACATTGTCCATGGGTCGATTTCTCCTTCTTGCCAGAGCGATGTGGCGGGGCCATTGCTTGGCCATGCAGTTCCTGTCCGACAATGCCGCGCGAGTCCATCCCAAGGTCTGGGCCGCGATGCAGGCTGCCGATGCGCCGGACGCACCCTATGATGGCGATGCGCTGAGCGCGCGGCTGGACGGCGCGATGTCCGATCTGTTCGGGCGTGAATGTACAGTCCTGTGGGCCGCGACCGGGACCGCCGCCAATTGCCTTGCGCTGGCGGGCATGGTGGAGCCGCATGGCGGCGTGGTCTGCCACCGCGAATCGCATATCGAGACAGATGAATGCGGTGCGCCGGGGTTCTACCTGCATGGCGCCAAGCTGTTGCTGGCCGATGGTGCCGGGGCAAAGCTGGATGCGCCGACGGTGGCGGGCGTGCTCGATGGCATCGGAAGCGATGTGCACACGGTGCAGGCGCATGCTCTCTCTTTGACGCAGGCGACCGAATACGGTCGGGTTTATCGGCCGAAGGAACTGGCGGCGCTATCCGGCCTTGCCCGGGATCACGGATTGAAGCTGCATATGGATGGGGCGCGCTTCGCCAACGCCGTGGCATTTCTTGGCTGCGATCCGGCGCAGGCCTGCGGCGATGTCGATGCGCTCAGCTTCGGCTTCATCAAGAATGGCGGGCTGGGGGCAGAGGCAATCGTCTTCTTCGATCCCGCACTGGCCGACGTCGCGCGCTGGCGGCGCAAGCGGGCGGGGCACTTGCAGAGCAAGGGGCGCTTCCTTGCGGCGCAGATCCTGGCCATGCTTGAAGACGACCTGTGGCTCGCCAACGCCCGTGCGGCCAATGCTGCCGCCGCACGGATCGCAGAGGGAGCGAAGGACCGCTTGGTCCATCCCGTCGAAGCGAACGAGGTCTTCTGCCGCAGCACCGCGGCGGAGCGCGAGGCGCTGCGCGCGCAAGGCTTCGTGCTCTACGACTGGGGGCCGGATGAGGCGCGTTTCGTGACATCCTGGGATACACGTCCGGACCATGCCGAGGCACTGGGCAGGGCGATTGCCAGCCTATGAGCGGCCCCGCGGCATCGAGCCTGCTGCATCCGCGCGTGCTTGTACCGTTCCTGCTGACGGGCGCGATCTGGGGTTCCACCTGGTTCGTGATCATCGGCCAGATCGATGGCGTTCCGGCGGCGTGGTCGGTTTTCTACCGCTTCCTGCTGGCGACGCCGGGCATGTTCCTGCTGGCCTGGGCAATGGGCAAGTCACTGCGGCTGGAAGCGCGCGGGCATGTGCTGGCCATGCTGGTGGGCGTGGCGCAATTCTGCGGCAACTACCTGTTCGTCTATCACGCCGAGCTGCACCTCACATCCGGCATTGTGGCGGTGATGTTCGCCTTGATGATGGTGCCCAATGCCATCTTAGCGCGGCTGGTCCTCGGTGAACGGATAGAGGGCGGGTTCATTGCCGGCAGCGCGGTGGCGATTGCGGGCGTTCTGCTGCTGCTGGTGCACGAAGCGCGGGCATCCACGATGGGCGGAAATGTCGGTTTGGGTATCTGGCTCACGGTGGGCGGGATATTGAGCGCCTCGCTGGCCAATGTCGTGCAGGCCAATGAAACCGGACGCCGGATCGCGATGGTCAGCCTGCTCGCATGGTCGATGCTCTATGGGCTTGTGGCAGACCTCATCTATGCGCTTGTCATCGTGGGTCCCTCGCCCTTGCCGCAAGGCTGGGCCTTCTGGGGCGGCACGATCTATCTTGCCCTGATCGGTTCGATCGTGCCGTTTCCGCTGTACTACAATCTTGTGCGCGAAATCGGTGCAGGCCGCACCGCCTACAGCACGATCGTGACCGTCGCGGTGGCGATGCTGCTTTCGACCCTGTTCGAAGGATACGAATGGACCAGCCTGGCAGCGGTCGGGATGGTCTTGTCTATCGCGGGCATGGTGCTTGCGCTGCGCTCGCGGCGGATCAAGAGCATCAGGGTCGGGCAGGCAGGCGCCTTGCGCCACGATGTGGATTAGGCGAGCGCCGCCAGCCCTTCGCGATAGGTGGGGTAGGCGGGCTTCCATTCCAGCACGCGCTTGGCCTTGCCATTCGCCACACGGCGGTTCTCGGCATAGAAGCCGCGCGCCACGGGGCTGAGGCCGGCGTCTTCCAATGCCACCAGCGGCGGTGGTTCCTGGCGCAGCAGGCGGCAGGCCTCCTCGATCACCAAGTTCTGCGAACAGGGCAGATCATCGGCGAGGTTGTAGGCGCCAGCCGGATGGTTCAGTGCAGATAGCACGGCGCTGGCGATGTCCTCCACATGAATGCGGCTGAAGACTTGTTCGGGAAGATCGATACGGTGGGCCTTGCCTGTACGCACGCGGTCGAGCGCGCTGCGGCCGGGGCCGTAAATGCCGGGCAGGCGGAAGACATGGGCGTGCAGGCCCAGCCATGCCAGATCGGCCCGCGTCCTCGCGCCGCGACGACCGGCTCCCACAGGCGCGCTTTCATCGACCCAGGCCCCGCCTGTGTCGCCATAGACCCCGGTAGAGGACAGATAGCCGAGCCAGCGCCCTGCCAGCGCATCGCCGTAAGCCTCGAGCACGGGATCCTCGCCGCTTTCGCGATCGGGCGGCACGCTGGAAAGCACATGGCTGGCATGGGATAGCGCTTCGAGCACCGCCTCGCGGTCCCCGAAACTCAGATTGCCCTCGCTGCCCGTGGCATCGACCTGCCACCCCTCCGCCTGCAGCCGTGCAGCAATGCGTTTGCCGGTGTATCCCAGCCCGAAAATCAGGAAATGCTTCATCGTGGCAAACTCCCCATTGGATGCTGCCTGCAAAGAACCTAAGTTGTCTTCATGGATATCGCAACAGACCCCGTCTCTTCGCCCGACACCGCCGATGCTGCACGCAGCCCGCATGAGCCGCCAGTCATCAGGCGCGAGGATTATCGCCCCTTCGCCTGGCTGGTCCCGGAGATTGCGCTCGATTTCGATCTGGGGCTCGACAAGACAACCGCGCGCGCGTCGCTGACGGTGCAGCGCAATGCCAGGGCCGACCATGCCGACATGATTCGCCTCAATGGCGATGGCATCACGCCGCTGGAAGTGAAGGTCGATGGCGAGATCATCAACAGCTGGTCCATGGATGGCGAGGACCTGATGGTGCCGCTGGTGGGTGACAGCCATCTGGTGGAAGTAACCACCGAAATCGATCCTTCCGCCAATACGCAGCTGATGGGCCTCTATGCCTCGAACGGCATGCTCTGCACTCAGTGCGAAGCCGAGGGCTTCCGCCGCATCACCTTCTTCCCCGATCGGCCTGATGTCCTGTCGACCTACCGCGTGAAGATGACCGGGCCGAAGGCGCGGTTCCCCGTGCTCCTGTCCAACGGCAATCTGGATGCGAGCGGCGAGAATGCGGACGGCACGCATTGGGCCGAATGGCACGACCCCTGGCCCAAGCCCGCCTATCTCTTCGCCATGGTGGCGGGGGACCTCATCGCCAATACGGACAGCTTCACCACCTGTGGCAGGCGCGAGGTCACGCTCAACATCTACGTCCGCGAGGGCGACCTGGAGCGCACCGGCCATGCGATGGAATCGCTCAAGAAGTCGATGCGCTGGGACGAGGAGGTGTTCGGCCGCGAATATGATCTCGACCTGTTCAACATCGTCGCCGTCAGCGATTTCAACATGGGGGCGATGGAGAACAAGGGCCTCAACATCTTCAACACGAAATATGTGCTGGCCGATCCCGACACTGCGACCGATGGCGATTTCGACGCGGTCGAAGGCGTGATCGCGCATGAATATTTCCACAACTGGTCGGGCAACCGCGTGACCTGCCGCGACTGGTTCCAGCTCAGCCTGAAGGAAGGCTTCACCGTGTTGCGGGACCAGCTCTTCAGCGCCGACATGGGATCGGAGCCGGTCAAGCGGATCGAGGATGTGCGCATCTTGCGCGGCGTCCAGTTCCCCGAGGATTCGGGTCCGCTGGCGCACCCGATCCGGCCCGACAGCTATCGCGAGATCAGCAACTTCTACACCGCCACCGTTTACAACAAGGGTGCCGAGGTTATCCGCATGATGCGCACAATGGCCAATGCGCAATTTGGCGAGGAGGCGTTCCGCAAGGGTTGCGACCTCTATTTCGACCGCCACGATGGCGAGGCGGCCACTTGCGAGGACTTCGTACGCGCGATCGAGGATGGCGCCGGGCTCGACCTCACGCAATTCCGCCTGTGGTATTCGCAGGCAGGCACGCCGCGCATCCAAATCCGCATGAATCATGATGGCGATGCGGTGACGCTGCATCTGTCGCAGGAGGTCCCGGCCACGCCCGAACAGCCCGACAAGAAGCCCGTGCCCGTGCCGCTCAGGATCGCTCTCTTCGATCGTGCCAGCGGAACGCATCGGGGCGAAGAGCTGATCGTGCTCGACAAGTCCGACGCGAGCTTCATCTTCACCGGATTTGCCGAGCCGCCGGTGCTCTCGGTCAACCGCGGCTTCACGGCGCCTGTCGCCATCGACCAGGCGGCCACGCCGGAGGACCTCGTCTTCCTCGCCGCGAAGGATGACGATCCCTTCGCCCGCTACGAAGCGATGCAGGAACTGGTTGTCGACCATCTGACGCAGGCGGTGGCGGGCAACTGGGATGATGCCGCGCGCGATGCAGGGCGCAAGTCCATCGGGCAGGCATTGTCGGCAGTCCTTGCCGACGACCAGCTTGACGATCTGATGCGCGGGGAACTGCTGGTCCTGCCCAGCCAGACCTACCTTGCCGAACAGGTGGCCATTGCCGATCCCGGCGCGATCCATGCCGAGCGGCAGGCACTGCGCGCATGGCTGGGCAAGGCGCTGGAGGCGGAGTTTGTCGCATTGCATGAGCGTGCGAGCGCTGTGCCCTATAGTCTGGCCGCTGCGGCGCGCGGCGCGCGCAAGGTGAAGACGCAGGCGCTTGCCTATCTGGCGGAAGGCAATCCTGCACTCGCGGCCAGCATGGCGGCGGCGCAATATGGCGGTGCCGACAACATGACCGACCGGCAGGGCGCGCTGATGGTGCTGGCCGGGCTGGATTCGCCGGAGCGCATGCACAAGCTGCTCGATTACTACAACCGCTACCGCGACAATGCGCTGGTGCTGGACAAGTGGTTCGCTATCCAGGCGAGCTCGCTCCACCCGCAGGCGCTTGAGCATGTGAAGGCGCTGGCGGATCATCCCGAATTCACGCTCAAGAATCCCAATCGCGTGCGCTCGCTCTACATGGCCTTTGCCGCCAGTCCGCAGAGCTTCCATGCCGCCGATGGCGAAGGCTATCGCATGATCGCCGATCTCATCCTCGCGCTCGATCCGCTCAATCCGCAAACCGCAGCACGCTTTGTCGCCCCGCTCGGGCGCTGGCGGCGGATCGAGCCGGGCCGGGCGGCGCTGATGCGCGCAGAGCTGGAACGGATCGCGGCGGCGGACAAGCTCTCGCGCGATACGCATGAACAGGTTGCGCGCAGCCTTGGCTGATCAATCCGGCCAAGCGGTGGAGGTGATTCGGGCCGCTGCGCTGCAAGGCGTGGCGCACGGCTTCCTCGGCTGCAGGGGCGGGGTCAGCAAGGGCGTGGTCACGGGCCTGCAGATGGGCCTTAATGCCGGCGATGATGACGCTGACGTGCAGGAGAATCGCCGCTGCGCCCTGGCGGCTGCCTGTCCCGGTACGCGGCTGGTGACCGTGAAGCAGGTGCATTCGCCGTTGGCCGTGATTGCCGACGCGCCGTGGGAAGAAGACGCACGGCCCGAAGCCGATGCCATCGTCACCGCAACGCCGGGACTCGCCCTTGCCATCGTTACCGCCGATTGCGCGCCGGTGCTCTTCGCGGATCGTGAGGCGGGCGTGATCGGCGCGGCGCATGCCGGCTGGCGCGGGGCGCATGGCGGCGTGCTGGAAGAGACGGTTGCGAAGATGGAGCAGCTTGGCGCCACGAGGGCACGAATCGCGGCGGCCATCGGTCCGTGTATTGCGCAGCAGAGCTATGAGGTGGGGGAGGATTTCCGCGCGCAGTTCGATCCTGCCGACGCTGCATTCTTTGCGCCCGGCAAGCCCGGCAAGTGGCAGTTCGACCTTGAAGCCTATGTCGCCCGGCGCCTCGCCGCGCTCGGCCTTGGAAAGGTGGAGAAGCTGGGGCTGGATACCTGTTCCGCCCCCGATCGCTTCTATTCCCACCGCCGTTCGGTCCTTGCAGGCGAGCCCACCTATGGCCGCCAGTTTTCGCTGATTGCGCTATAGAATGGGTACACATTCGGTGGGCAAATGCCGTCTATGTCACCTTCATGCCAAAAGGCGGGTTGGCAGGGGCGATTTGCTCGTCTATCAGCCGCGCCAAGCCGCCGCCTCCGGGGCATTGTTTCGGCGAGCGGCAGGTCGTTATTCTTTTCGGATGATTGCGGGGTTTTGCCCGTGAAATTCCGGCAGGCAAGGCAAGGTAATGGCAACCACCACTAATACCGCCGATACGGTTGTGGCTGAAGACGGCGTCCGTCGTCGCGATTTCATCGAGATTGCAGCCGTGGCAACCGCTGGTGTGGGCGGGATTTTCACGCTCATTCCGCTGGTCAGCCAGATGGCTCCCTCCAAGGACGTGCTGGCCGAAAGCTCGACCGAGCTGGATATTTCCAGTCTCGAGCCCGGGCAGTCGATCAAGGCGATGTTCCGCAAGCAACCGGTTTTCGTTCGCAACCTCACCCAGGCTGAAATCGATGCAGCCAATGCGGTGGATGTGGGCGAACTGCGCGATGCCGAGAGTTTGGCCGATCGTACGATTGAAGGCCATGAGAACATCCTGGTGGTGATGGGCGTTTGCACCCATCTGGGCTGCGTGCCGCTGGGTGCTGCCCAAGGTGAAATCAAGGGCGAATTCGGCGGTTATTTCTGCCCCTGCCACGGTTCGCATTACGATACGGCGGCCCGCATCCGCAAAGGCCCGGCTCCGAGCAATCTCGAAGTTCCGGAATATTCCATCACCGACGGCACGCTTTTGATCGGCTGAGGCGAGAGGCACACGACATGAGTTTTCCCTGGGCCAAGCAATACGAACCCACCAATCCGTTCATGAAGTATCTCGATGAGAAACTTCCTCTGCCGCGCTTTGTCTATAACGCCGTGGGCGCCGGTTATCCGGTTCCGCGCAACCTATCCTACATGTGGAACTTCGGCGTACTCGCCGGTTTCTGCCTCGTGCTGCAGATCGTCACCGGTGTGGTGCTGGCCATGCATTATGCCGCCAATGACGCGATCGCCTTTGATTCCGTCGAGCACATCATGCGCGACGTAAACTGGGGCTGGCTGATGCGTTATGCGCATGCCAATGGCGCCAGCTTCTTCTTCATCGTGATCTACCTGCACATTTTCCGCGGCTTCTATTACAGCTCGTACAAGGCCCCGCGCGAGATGATCTGGCTGATCGGCGTGGTCATCTTCCTGCTGATGATGGCGACCGCCTTCATGGGCTACGTGCTTCCCTGGGGCCAGATGAGCTTCTGGGGTGCCAAGGTGATCACCGGCTTGTTCGGCGCGATCCCGCTGGTTGGCGAATCGATCCAGATATGGCTGCTGGGCGGCTATGCGCCCGACAATGCCGCGCTGAACCGCTTCTTCAGCCTGCACTTCCTGCTGCCCTTCGTGATTGCAGGCGTTGTGATCCTGCACATCTGGGCGCTGCATCTCCCGGGTTCGTCGAACCCCACGGGCGTGGAAGTGAAGAGCGAGAGCGACACGCTGCCCTTCCACCCGTACTACACGGCGAAGGACGGGCTGGGTCTGGCCGTGTTCCTGATCCTCTATGCGGCCTTCGTCTTCTTCATGCCGAATGCGCTGGGCCACCCGGACAATTATATCCCGGCCAACCCGCTTTCGACGCCGGCGCTGATCGTTCCGGAATGGTATTTCTATCCCTTCTACGCGATCCTGCGCGCCTTCACCTTCGACTTCCTGCTGCCGGCCAAGCTGTGGGGCGTGCTCGCCATGTTCGCAGCGATCCTGGTGTGGTTCTTCCTGCCCTGGCTGGACAAGTCGCCGGTGCGCAGCGGCCGCTATCGCCCGCTGTTCCGAAAGTTCTTCTGGATCTTGATGCTGGATATGGCAGCGCTGTTCTATCTCGGCGGCGCGCATGCGGAAGAGCCGTATATCATGCTCAGCCAGATCGCGACTGCATATTACTTCCTGCACTTCCTCGTTATCCTTCCGATCATCTCTTCGATCGAGAAGCCCGAGCCGCTGCCCTTCTCGATTACCGAGGCGGTGCTGGGTCCGGACGAGAAAAAGGCGCAGGGCGACAGCGCCGGAACGGCTGCTTGAGCGCGCGGGTTTAGGGGAAAGATACGATGATCCGCCTTGTTGGAATTCTGGTTGGCCTCGGTTTCACCTTCGTGGTGCTGCTGGCCTTTGGTAGCGGCGCCCTGACGGTGATGGGCCAGGGCTACCTGGTCGAGGAAACCGCCGAACACGCCTTCCACGAAGAAGCGCATATGCCCGCCGGTGGCTACAGCTTTGACGGCCTGATGCCTTCGTGGGACCTGGCGCAGCTGCAGCGCGGCTACCAGGTCTACAAGGAAGTGTGCAGCGCCTGCCACTCGCTCGACTATGTCGCTTTCCGTGATCTGGCAGAGCTGGGGTATTCCGAAGCCGAAGTGAAGGCCGAAGCGGCCAGTTGGGTGGTTCCAGGCATCAATCCCGATACCGGCGAAGCCTCGACCCGTCCGGGCATGCCGACCGACTACTTCCCGTCGCCCTATGCCAATGACATTGCCGCGGCTGCTGCCAATAACAACGCTATCCCGCCGGATCTCTCGCTCATGACCAAGGCGCGCGAGCATGGTACGGCCTATGTCTATTCGCTGCTGACGGGCTACCAGGCTCCGGCAGCGGCGCTGGTCGAGGAATTCCCTGATTCGGTGCCGGGCCCCGGCCTGCATCACAATCCCTATTTCGCCAATCTCAACCTGGCGATGGCCCCGCCGCTGACCAGTGATGGCCAGGTGACCTATGCCGATGGCACTGAAGCGAGTGTCGAACAGATGGCGACAGACGTGGCCGCCTTCCTGACCTGGACGGCCGAACCCTCGCTCGTCGATCGTGTGCGGCTGGGCTGGATTGTCATGGGCTTCCTGCTTTTCGCCACCATCCTCGCATGGCTGGCCAAGAAGCAGGTCTGGGCGAACGCCAAGCGCAAGGACTGACATGGTGTCAGGGCCGCAAGGCGATGCCGGTCTGATGACGGCCGGCGCGCTCAAGGCCCTGATCCGTACCATTCCGGATTTTCCCGCGGCGGGCATCCGGTTCCGTGACATTACCACGCTTATCGCCGATGGGCCGGGCCTTGCTGCATCGATAGAGCATATGGCTGCCTTGGTGCCGCAAGGCATCCAGTCCGTTGCCGGTATCGAGGCGCGCGGTTTCATCTTTGGCACGGCTTTGGCGATCCGGCTTAACGTGGGGTTTATCCCCGTGCGCAAGGCAGGCAAGCTGCCAGTCGAAACGATCGGCGTGGACTATGCACTCGAATATGGCGAAGCGCGGATCGAGATTGATCCCACGCTGGTGAGCGATGGGGAGAAGGTCCTTCTGGTCGATGACCTTATCGCCACGGGCGGCACGGCGCTTGCAGCAGCGCAGCTCCTGCGGCGCGCCGGGGCGGATTGCGACCATGCGCTGTTCGTGATCGACCTGCCCGAACTTGGCGGGGCGCAGAAACTGCGCGACGCGGGCATTGCCAACCAGTCGTTGATGGAATTCGCCGGACATTAAGCGAAGCGAGCGGAAATCGCGCGTTCGACACACAAGCATGCTTGACGAAAGCCCCACGCCGGTGGCAAGCGGCCACACCGGAGCAGGCGGGTATAGCTTAGTGGTAAAGCTCCAGCCTTCCAAGCTGGCTATGCGGGTTCGATTCCCGCTACCCGCTCCATCCCCCTGTCAGGGCTTGAAACGTGCTCCCCTTATATGGGTGAAGCAATCGCGTGCCGGGTCGACTTCATACATGGCGATGGTTTCCACCTCGCGCCTGTCGCCCGCCATGGTCGGCCAGATCTCGAAATCGGGCCAGTCCTTGAAGGTGTCGAAAGTGGTGCGACAATGCATGGCGATGCGCGTGGGGGTGACAATCACGTCGAGCGGCTTGACCACCTCGACGATATGCGCCTTCACCTCGCGGTAGAAGGAAAGGATGTTCTCGCGCCCGACGATCTTCTTGGAACCGCCCAGCTCGAAGATCACGTCATCGGCATAGAAATGCCCGAAGCCGTCGAAGTCATTGGCGTTGAAGGCGGCGACATAGGATCGGAAATCGTCTTCGGTCATGCTTCACTCCCTATTGCAGGTTCACAGTAAGCCGACCGCTTCCGCTCGCGGTTACCGGCAGGAACAGGCCTTGGCCGCTGGCCTGGATAGCCCCGTGGCGAATTTCGTCGAGCGTTACCGATAGGTGCAGATCGCCTGCCTGCAGGTCGGACAGTGCTTCGCGCGCATCCTCGATCACGCTGTCATATTCGCGGCTGAAATCGCCTACCAGCGCCGCCTCGATTGCCGCACGCACCCCTTCGTCGAAAAAGAGAAGCGTCAGCAGGTTCACCGTGTTGCTGTCGGTATCGCCGTGAATTGCGAGGTCGTGGATCGAGATGACTGCGGAATCGGGCTCGTTGAACGGTGTGCCAGTCAGCCAGATCTCTCCTTGCGCGCTGCCATAGATCGAGGCGAAGCCCTCTTCCGGCGTAACCTTGGCGACAACGCCCACGGCGATACGTCCCTTATCTGTGCCGTAGATTTCGACCGACTCGAATTCCACCGAGACCGCGCCCACCTGAGGAATGGAGATCCCCCTTTCGGCCGCACGGCGCAGCGCGCGGAGGACGACGGGTTCGAGCTCGCCATAGTCCGCAAGGACGCGAACCATAAGCTGCAGGCTCTCTCCCTCTATGTTGCCCGCCCGGTCGGGCAGGGGTGTTGGCGCTTCCGGTTCCGGACGATCGCCGATCAGCGTCTCGGTGCGGGCCTGAAGGGCGACTTCGACCAGCATGTCGCGCCCCTCGAAGACATAGCCATCCATGTCGAGCGCCTGGGGTGTGATGCGCAACCAAGTCGGCGGGTTCTCGCGATTCACCGAGACCACCGCGAAACCTTTCTGCCATGCACGTTCGACCAGCGGCCGGAAGCGGATCCCGGCGAAGGCCCGCTCAAGTTCCTCCTCGATCTGCGTGACGAGGTCCTCCAGCTTGCTGTCGGCGGTTCCGGTGAAGCGGATCCTGCCACCGAGGAAATCGATCCCTGGTTCCTCGCTCCATTCGTAGGAAACCTGGATATCGGCATGCGGTTGCCAGTCTGCGCTCATCGAGATCCGTGCGTGCAGGGTGGCGACTGCGGTGCCCGTCGCGGTTTCCTGCCGGAAAATCGCGCCGATATCCTCGGCCCGCAGGCTGGCATTGACAGGCAGGCGGATAAGTAGCTCCCGCCCGCTTCCGGAGACAGCTATCTGTCCGCGGTTGACCTCACCCACGATGCGGCAGGAAATGTTCGGAGTCACAGCGATGCCGAGGACGCGCTGCTTGGGAACGCAATCGTTTTTCTGCTCGTCGATAGACCACAGGCGCTGCGGAATGCGTTGCTCCAGCCTTGCCTGCAACTGGTTTAGTGAAATGGCGACGGGCATGCGGATAGTGGAACTGGCCGAGGCAAATTCCGGAGGCGTGTCGGCCCGCACCGGGGGTTCGACATCGATAGAGTTGCGGCAGGAAGCGAGGGCCAGCGCTGCGAGCAAGGCGAGGGCGAGACCGCGCAGCCTCACGCGGGCGGCTCCACGGACATATTGTCGATCAGACGCGTGCCGCCGATGCGCGCGGCGACCAGCAGTCGCGCGGGCCGCGTCGGAGTGCTGTCCAGCAGGGCGAGGCTGTCTGCATCGGCGAGGCTGGCATAATCGACCGAGGCAAAGCCTGCGTCGAGCAAAGCTCGCTCAAGCGCGCCGAGCGAGGCGGGCACATCGGCCCCGCTCTCGATCTGCGCGATGGAGCGCAGCATCGCCTGGTTGAGTTGCGCGGCAGATGCGCGCTCGTCGGGCGAGAGATAGGCATTACGGCTGCTCATCGCCAAGCCATCTGCCTCCCGCACGGTCGGTACGCCGATAATCCGGTCAACATACGGCTGCGTCAGGTCGAGATCGCGTGCCATGCGGCGGATCACGGCGAGCTGCTGCCAATCTTTCTCCCCGAACAAAGCGACATCAGGGCGCAGCTGGTTGAACAATTTGCACACCACCGTCGCTACCCCGTCGAAATGCCCGGGGCGCGAGGCGCCGCACAATCCCTCACTCACGCCGGCAACCGAAATTCTGGTGGCGAAACCGTCAGGGTACATTGACCCGACATCGGGCGCCCACAGCAAGGCAACGCCTTCCGCCTCCAGTTTGCGCTGGTCCTCCGCCAATTGCCGCGGATAGGCATCGAGGTCCTCGTTCGGGCCGAATTGCGTGGGATTAATGAAAATCGAGGCGGTGACGTGTTCGGCGTGGCGTTTCGCCTCGCGCACCAGCGTCAGATGCCCTTCATGCAGCGCGCCCATGGTTGGGACCATGGCGATTGTGCCGCTCTGGCGCAGATCATCCACAGCTTCGCGTAGCTCTTTCAGCTGCTTGACGGTTTGCACGCGGCCTCCCCTCGGATACATGGTACCAGCAACACCTAGCCGCCCCGGCCAGCCAGAGAAAGCCTGCCTTTACAGTGACCGCGCAAACCCCGCATCGGATCGTATTCGCCAATGAAAAGGGTGGTACCGGAAAGTCCACCACCGCAGTGCATGTGGCTGTGGCGCTCGCCTACCAGGGGGCACGTGTGGCGACGATCGATCTCGATACACGGCAGGCGACCATGCACCGCTATGTCGAGAACCGCGAGGAAACGCGCAAGCGGCGGCAGATCGACCTCCCCGGCCCCACATGCGAGGTCTTCCGGGGTGAAAGCGTGGAGGAGCTGGAGGAACTCGCTGCGCGCTGCGGCGAAGGCATGGATTTCCTCGTCTTCGATACGCCCGGCCGCGACGATCCCTTCGCCCGCCATGTCGCGACCGAGGCCGATACGCTGGTCACGCCGATGAATGACAGCTTCGTCGATTTCGACCTCATCGGGCAGGTCGATGCGGAGACCTTCAAGGTCCGCCGCCTCAGCTTCTATGCCGAACTGATCTGGGAAGCGCGGCTGAAGCGCAGCCGGGCGACGCTGGAACGCCAGCGGCGCGAGATGGATTGGGTCGTGGTGCGCAACCGCACCGGCCACACCGATGCGCGCAACCAGCGCCGCATCGATCAGGCGCTGACCGAGCTTTCCAAGCGCGTGGGCTTCCGCATTTCGCAGGGGCTTTCTGAAAGAGTGATCTATCGCGAGCTTTTCCCTTCGGGCCTGACGCTGCTCGACAAGGGCCATCTGGGGGAACTGGGCACCAGCCATCTCGTGGCGCGACAGGAATTGCGCAACCTTGTCGCCAATCTCAAACTGCCCATGCCGCATCTGCCCGGGCAATTGGACCTGAGGCCAAGGGAGACCGCCTGACCATGCTGATTCGCCTGCTGATCCTCGCTGCATTGGTCTGCGTCATGTACAAGATGATCGCCGGGCGCTGGCCGTGGGAAAAGAAGGTATCGATACGCCAGCAGGCGGTCTTCCGTGCGCGGCGTTTGCTGGGTGTGGAGGCGCGCGCCAGCCGGGAAGACATCATCGCCGCGCACAAGAAGCTGATCGCCTTGGTCCACCCGGATCGTGGCGGCACCAACGATCAGGTGCACGAGGCCAATGCCGCGCGCGACGTACTTCTCGATGAATTGCCTGGAGATGCAGGCAAACCCGGCGCGCAATAATCCTGGAGAAATCATGAGTCACAATTTTCACTCCACCGTCCTGCGTGAATATGACATTCGCGGGATCATCGGCGAAACTCTGGGTGTTGAGGATGCGCGCGCCATTGGACGCGGGTTCGGCACGCTGATCCGGCGCGATGGCGGCAGGCTGGTGGCCGTGGGTTATGACGGGCGCGTCAGCTCGCCCGTGCTTGAGCAGGCCTTGGTCGAGGGCCTCAATGCCAGCGGCTGCGATGTGCGGCGGGTGGGCATGGGGCCCACGCCCATGCTCTATTTCGCCGAAGCCTCAGCCGAGGAGGTGGATGGCGGCATTCAGATAACTGGCAGCCACAATCCCGCCAATTACAACGGCTTCAAGATGGTATTCGGCGGGCGCCCCTTCTTCGGCGCGGATATCCAGAGACTGGGGCAGATGGCCGCTGCGGGCGATTGGGACGACGGAACGGGGACATCCGGGCATGTCGACATCATGGACGCCTATATCGACCGCATGCTGCAGGCTCTCGATGATGTCGATGCCGAGGTCCTGTCCGGTCTGAAGGTCGGGTGGGATGCGGGCAACGGCGCTGCCGGTCCGGCACTGGAAAAGCTGGCCGCCCGCCTGCCCGGCGAACATCACCTGCTCTTTACCGAAGTCGATGGAGAGTTTCCCAATCATCATCCCGATCCTACTGTCGAGGAAAACCTTGAGGATCTGCGAAGGCTTGTCTCCGCAAAGTCCCTCGATTTTGGAGTGGCTTTCGACGGTGACGGGGACCGGATCGGTGCGATCGATGGCGAAGGTCGGGTGATCTGGGGCGACCAGCTGCTGTCGATCTATGCCGAAGACCTGCTCGCACGGCAGCCCGGCGCCACGATCATCGCCGATGTGAAGGCCAGCCGTGCGCTGTTCGACCATGTGGCGGCCTGCGGCGGGAAGCCGCTGATGTGGAAGACGGGCCACTCGCTGATTAAGTCCAAAATGAAGGAAGTTTCTTCGCCTTTGGCAGGCGAGATGAGCGGCCACGTCTTTTTTGCCGATACTTATTACGGTTTTGACGATGCACTCTATGCCGGATTGCGGCTGATCGCGGCGAGCGCACGGCTGGGCAAATCCGTGACCGAACTGCGCGGCGCCATGCCCGCAATGCTCAACACACCCGAATTGCGCTTCCAGGTCGATGAAAGCCGCAAGTTCGCGGCGATCGAGGAAGTAAAGCAGCGGCTTGCCAATTCCCCCGACGAGGTCAATTCCACCGACGGCGTGCGCGTGACCAATGACGATGGCTGGTGGCTGCTGCGCGCTTCCAACACGCAGGACGTGCTCGTCGCCCGCGCCGAAAGCGATAGCGAGGAAGGGCTTGCACGCCTGATGGCGCAGATCGACGAGCAATTGGCAGCCAGCGGCCTCGAACGCGGCCCGCAGGCCGGACATTAGGTGCAATGACAAGCGACAGGCTCGCCGCCTATTGTGCGCGGCTCGGACTTGGGAGCCTCCCCCATGCCGATGCTGAGGGCCTCTCCCGCCTGCAGGCAGCACAGCGGCAGGCGATCACTTTCGAGAATGTGGATGTCCTGCTGGGACGCGGGATCAGAATCGACAGCGATTCAGTATTCGAGAAGCTGGTGACGCGCCGACGCGGCGGATATTGTTTCGAGCAGAACCGGCTTTATGCCGATATGCTCGGCGAGATCGGGTTCAGGCTGCGTCCCTTGATGGCGCGTGTCAGGCTGGCGGTGCCCGAAGGCGTGGTACCACCGCGAACGCATATCCTGCTGCTTGTCGAACTGGACGGTGGACCGTGGATTGCGGATGCGGGGTTTGGTGGCAGCTATGTACCTGCCATGCCAATGCGTGATGGCGCGGAGGCGCAGACGGAGGATGGTGCACGCCACCGCCTGCGGCATATCGGGCTGCACGATGGCGAATGGGTGCTCGAACGCGCCGGGCCGCGCGCCGGCACCGATGGACGGGC
Organism: Erythrobacter sp.; assembly: GCA_024642335.1. Taxonomy (GTDB): domain Bacteria; phylum Pseudomonadota; class Alphaproteobacteria; order Sphingomonadales; family Sphingomonadaceae; genus Alteraurantiacibacter. The sequence goes on along the minus strand of JAHEBH010000026.1, from coordinate 17,356 downwards.
CGAGGACAACGAGGACTGGCAGGCGCAATATACTTTCGACCTGGCTCATGTGGTCGATGCAGATCTGCTCCAGGCCAATCACTTTGTGTCGACCTGGCCGCAATCGCGCTTCGTGCTCGAACCGCGTGTGACGATCGTCTTGCCCGCCGGATTCCGCGCCTTGACCGGGACTTCGCTCTCGATTGCGGACAAGGGCTTGCAAGAGAAGCGCGAGATCGGCGATGCGGCCGAGTGGCGCGAAGTGATGGCCAGTCTTTTCGGGGTCGACCTGACCGAAGCGGAGGTCGCTGCCCTCAACCTCTTTGGCGGTTAGACAATCGTGCCAATCGCGTCATAATCGCTGCGACAGCAAGAAGGATCGCATATGGCCAGCATCGCGGAGCAAAAGGCTTCTCTCATCCTGACACAGAGCAAGTCGCTCCGGCTTCTGACACTGGTGCTGTTCTATTTCACGCAAGGCTTTCCCGTTGGCCTGTTCTTCTATGCCGTTCCGACCTGGATGGCGGCCAATGGTGCCAATACGGCGGAAATCGCGGGCGTCGTTTCGCTCGGCTCGCTCCCCTGGTCGCTCAAATTCGTGAACGGCTTCCTGATCGACCGCTACACCTTCCTGCCGATGGGGCGCAGGCGTGCGTGGATCATCGGCGCACAATCGCTGATCGTGGTGGCGCTTCTCATCGGCGCCTTGCTCGCGCCCGCACATGACGATGTGCTTCTTCTTTCGGCAATCGGTTTTTGCGCCAATGCTGCGGTCACCTTCCAGGACGTCGGCATTGATAGTCTTGCGATCGACATCATGCCGGAAGATGAGCGCGCCAAGGCGGGCGGCATCATGGGCGGGGCGCAGATCATTGGCATTTCCGCCACCACGGCGGCGGGCGGCTATCTGCTGGACGGCTATGGCATCACGGTGTGCCTGCTGGCGGGCACGGTCGTGCCCGGCCTTGTCATGCTTTACGGCATCCTCATCCGCGAGCGCGCGGGCGAGCGGCGCCTGCCCTGGACTGCTGGCGAGAGCCACAAGCGCAATCGCAATATCCAGGTGGAGGCGTGGAAGCCGCTACTTGCCAGCGCGTTCAAGGCAGTGATCCTTCCGGTCAGCCTGCTGCTGGCGATCACCTTGTTGTCGCGCTCCATTCCCTGGGGCGGTTTCGAGAGCTTCCACCCTGTGATGTTCCAGGACGTGGGCGGTTGGGAGCTGACCGAATATACCAATTTCATTTCCACCCTGGGCTTTGCTGCCGGCATATTCGGCATGGTCGTTGGCGGTGCGCTGGTGGATTGGGCGGGGTCGCAGCGATCCCTGGCAGTAGCTCTCGTTGTGGGCATTGTTCTGACTGTCGCGATGGCCCTTGCCCAGCCGTACTGGAGCGATTCGCGTGTATTGATGGGCTATGTCATCGGCATGGAGTTCGTCGGCATCATCTATTTCGTGGCGATGATCCCCATGGCCATGCGCATGTGCACCCCTGCCATCGCGGCGACGCAATTCACCATCTATATGGCGGTGGGCAATTTCGGCAGGCCGATCGGGGCGAGCCTCGCAGGCGTTACGGCCGGTACGGGCAATCCGCAGCTCTTCTACTTCTCCGTCGCGGCTATCTGGGCGGTGGCTGCTGCTGTTGCCATCTTCGCGAAGTTCCCGGCGGCAAGCCCCGAGGTCGAACGCGAGCTGGCCGAACATCTGCCCGAAGCAGGCGGCCCGCATCCGATCGAGGATTAACGGACTGGAAAAGCGCGAGGCCGGTGCCATTGTGGGATGATGGCCCAGCTTCCGCCTGAAATTGCCGACTGGTTCGCCGCACGGGGGTGGCGCGTCCGGCAGCACCAGGCAGAAATGCTCGATGCCTCGCAGGGCGGAAAGCATGCCATGCTCGTCGCCGATACGGGTGCGGGCAAGACGCTGGCAGGTTTCCTTCCGACGTTGGCGGCCTTCTGCCCTTCTGTGCTGGAAGGCAAAGGCCCACCAGAAGGCCTGCACACCCTCTATGTCTCGCCGCTGAAGGCGCTGGCGCATGACGTGCAGCGCAATCTTTTCACGCCGGTGGAGGAGATGGGCCTGCCGATCCGCATCGAGACGCGCAGCGGCGATACGCCATCCGATCGCAAGAAGCGCCAGCGTGCCCGCCCGCCGCATGTGCTGCTGACCACGCCCGAAAGCCTCTCGCTGCTGCTCAGCTTTCCCGACAGTTTCCAGCTCTTCGCTGGCCTCAGGCGCGTGGTGGTGGACGAGATCCATGCCTTCGCGACGCAGAAGCGCGGCGATCTGCTGGCGCTATCGCTCGCCCGGCTGCAGGCGATAGCGCCCGCAATGCAGCGGGTGGGCCTTTCCGCCACAGTCGCCTCTCCCGAAGCCTTCCGCGAATGGCTGGCACCCTGGGGCGATATCGATTCGGTGGCGTTGGTGGAGGGGGAGAAGGGCGCGGAGCCCGAAGTGGAAATCCTCCTGCCTCAGGACGAACGCGTGCCCTGGGGCGGCCATGCGGCGACCTGGGCAATCCCCCAGCTCTATGAGGAGATCAGGCGCAACCGCACAACGCTCGTCTTCACCAACACGCGCTTCCTGGCCGAATATATCTTCAGCCAATTGTGGGATGCCAATGAGGACAAGCTGCCCATCGGCATCCATCACGGATCGCTGTCCAAGGAGGGTCGGCGCAAGGTGGAAGGGGCGATGGCGCGCGGCGAATTGCGTGCGCTGGTATGTACCGCCAGCCTCGATCTGGGCGTCGACTGGGGCGATATCGACCTGGTCGTGCAGATGGGCGCGCCCAAGGGTTCCTCGCGCCTGTTGCAGCGGATTGGCCGCGCCAATCACCGGCTCGACACGCCCAGCCGCGCGCTGCTGGTGCCGGGCAACCGGTTCGAGTTCCTTGAGGCCATGGCGGCCAAGCAGGCGGTGGATGAGGGGAAGCGCGATGGCGAGGACTTCCGCCCCGGTTCGCTCGATGTGCTGGCGCAGCATGTGATGGCTTGCGCTTGCGCGGGGCCGTTCGATGAGGCCGCGATGTTGGCCGAAGTGCGCTCGAGCCTCGCTTATAGCTGGGTCGATGGCGAGGTCTGGGACCGCGTGCTGGGTTTCGTGGCGACGGGGGGTTACGCGCTCAAGGCCTATGACAAGTACCGGCGCATCACGCGCGATGCCGGCGGCACATGGCGGCTGACTCATCCCGAGCATGCGCAGCGCCACCGGATGAATGCGGGCATCATCGTCGACAGCGAAATGCTCAATGTGCGGTTCCGGAATGGGCGGTCGCTGGGCAGGGTGGAGGAGCGCTTTGCCGCCTCACTCTCTCCCGGCGACACGTTCCGTTTCTCCGGCATGACGCTGGAGGTCGAAAAGCTGCAGGACATGGACCTCATCGTGCGCGCCAGCAGCAAGGCGGCGATGATCCCGTCCTATGGCGGGCTGCGCCTGCCGCTGACCACGCACCTGGCCGATCGGGTGCGTGCCATGCTGGTCGATCGCGCGGGCTGGGTGCGATTCCCAAACGATGTGCGCGAATGGCTGGAGGTGCAGGACTGGCGCTCCCAATTGCCGGGGCCGGACAATCTGCTGGTGGAAAGCTTCCCGCATGGCGGGCGCGAATACACGGTCTACTACACTTTCACCGGCTGGAATGCGAACCAGTCGCTTGGCATGCTGATCACCAAGCGGATGGAAGATCTGGGGCTGATGCCTGGCGGCTTCGTGGCGAATGATTATTCGCTCGCGGTGTGGGGCCTGAGGCCAGTGGAGGACCCTGCGCCGCTGCTGTCACCCACCATCCTGCAGGATGAATTCATCGACTGGGTGCAGGACAGCTACCTGCTGCGCCGCGCCTTTCGCGAAGTGGCGGTGATCGGCGGGCTGGTGGAGAGGCAGCATCCGGGCAAACGCAAGACTGGGCGGCAGGTCACATTCTCGACCGACCTGATCTACGACGTGCTCAAGAAGTACGAGCCCGATCACGTGCTGATGCAGGCCGCCTGGGCCGATGCGCGCACCAGGCTGACCGATATCGCAAGGCTGGCGGAGCTGCTGGAAAACTCTGCCGAGCGTGTCGAGCATGTACGGCTGGACAGGGTCAGTCCGCTCGCCGTGCCCGTGATGGTAATGATCGGGCGGGAGGCGGTTCCGCAAGGCGCGGCGGATGAGGAGCTATTGCTGGAGGCGGAGAGCCTGGCGGGGGTAGCGATGGAAATCGGCAATCCAGCGGCAGCAATGTGACGCGCCGGGCAGGGATTTGGGGGAGACCTGCCCGGCGCATGGTCGCGCAGGTCAGTCCTTGCCGAAGCTCCGGAATTCATGGTTCCCGATGAAGGCGAATTTCTTGAGGCCTGCATCGCGGACCTGCGCGATCACCTGAACAGAGGCGTCATAGCTTGCCTGCGGATCGGGCTGGAAACGGATCACCGGTTCGGGCGAGAGCGTTCGGGCATGGGCAAGGCGTTCGGCGAGGCCCTCGCGATTGACCTCTTCGCCGTCCCAGAAGACCTGTCCCGCCGGACTTATGGTGATCGAGAATTGCTGCGGATCGCCTGTTACGGGCGGTGATTCACCGGGCAGGTCGACATCGAGCACGTGGTTGCCGAGAGGCACGGTGATGATGATCATGATCAGGAGGACAAGCATCACATCGATGAGCGGCGTGGTGTTTATCTCGCTCATCGGCTGGTTGGCGGAAGCCTGGAAGGCGTTGACCCTGTAGGCCGGGTAGGGGCGTCTGAATGCGGCAACCATGGCCTGCTCCTTTCTCTCGTCTAGTCACATTACCCTATCTTGAAAGTAATGCTATAACATCACATATTGGGGGATAGGTCAAGCGCCTGTCTGTCCTGCATGTCGGTGGATGGCAGGCAAAGAAAAAGGGGCGGGAAAGCCCGCCCCTTGATCCTTGTCGCTGTGCTTGCGGCCTATTCCTTGCCGAAGCTGCGATACTTCTCGTTGCCGACGAAGCCGAACTTGGTCACGCCTGAATCCTTGATGATATTCAGGACCAGTGCCGATCGTTCGTAGCTGGCGCTTGCATCGGGTTCGAACTGCAGTTCCGGCTCGACCGCGAAAGCCAGCGTTTCCTGCAGATTGCGGACCAGTTCGCTCCCGTCGATGGGGACTGCGTTCCACAGGATTTCACCGGTGGGCGTGATCACGATCTTGTTCACGATCGGATCGACCATGTCCGGTGGCGGCGGTTCGTCGCTCGGGGCCGGCAGGTCGATATTGATCGCATGCGTTGCAACGGGGATGGTGATGATGAACATGATGAGGAGCACGAGCATGACGTCGATCAACGGCGTCGTGTTCATTTCCATCATCGGCTCGCCATCGTCGCTACCGCCAGACATTGCCATGGGTTGTTACTCCTTAATTCTCGGACCCGGGATCGAACGGCATCAGCCGTTCGGGTCAACCGGGTTGGAAATAAATCCGACCGTCGGGTAGCCGGCAGCCTGCACATTGTAGATCGTGCCTGCAACACAGCGCCACGGGGCATTCACGTCGCCGCGAATATGCACCTGCGGGATCAGTTCCGGGTTCTGCATGATCATTTCCGGCCCGCCTGCGCTTTGCACGATCCGGTCCAGCTTGGCGAAGGCCTGATCGTACAATTCGCTCGAATCCACCAGGGTCGTATTGTTGATGAACACGCGGCATTCGCCACCCCGCGTTGCCCCGACATAGGCGGTGTTGATTGTGCCGGGGGTACGTCCGGTCTCGTCGGTCGTGGTGACGGTCAAAAGCAGGTTCTCGACCTTGTCCTCGGATTCACGCGAAACCAGGATCGGGATTTCCAGCTCTTCCACTGTCTGGATGGCAACCGGAACTGCGATCAGGAAGATGATCAGCAGAACCAGCATGACGTCCACCAGCGGAGTGGTGTTGATCTCTGACATCGGCCTTTCGCCGCCGTCTCCACCAGTCGCTATGGCCATGTTTCTCGTCCTATCTCAAATGGTGCTTGTGGGCGGATGCCGAAGTTGCATCCGCCCCCATGCAATCAGCCTCAGGCCTTGGCGGCGGCTGCCGGAGCGGCCTTGATGGCGGGCTTAACAGCGCCCTTCGAAGCGACATTGGCGAGCAGCTCGGTCGAGAAGCCCGAAAGCATCGAGGCAAGCCGCTTGTTGCGGCTCTGCAGGAAGTTGTAGGCGAACACGGCAGGCACGGCGACCAGCAGACCGATGGCGGTCATGATCAGCGCTTCACCGACCGGACCGGCAACCTTGTCGATCGATGCCGAACCGGCGATGCCGATGTTGATCAGTGCGCGGTAGATACCGATAACCGTACCGAGCAGGCCGACGAACGGAGCCGTTGCGCCGGTGGTGGCCAGGAAGGGCAGGCCGCCGGCAAGCTTGGCGTTGATCGCGGATTCCGAACGGGCCAGCGAACCATGCAGCCAATCATGGGCTTCAAGGCTGTCAGCCATGTTCTTGTGCTCGGCTTCGGCAGCCAGAGTGTCGTCCACCAGCTGACGCCATGCGCTGTTCTTTTCGAACTTGGAAACGCCTTCCGAAAGCGAGCTGGCGCGCCAGAACGCGGGGCGACCGCTGCGGTACTGCTTCATGATCTTGTTCTGCTCGAACAGCTTGGTGAACAGGATGTAGAAGGAGCCGACCGACTGGATGATCAGAACGACAAGGATGGCCCAGGCAACGTAGTTGCCTTCCATGGCTTCCCAGAAGCCAAACTGGGTCTGCGGGGCTTCGCTCGCGGCGGCAGCCAGAATGTCAATAAGCATGCGAAAAGTCCTCTCTTGAGATCTGTAAAAATCGTATCAGTTGAGCCGGTAGACGATGGTCAGCGAATCGCGACCATTGGTCGGGTTACCGGCAGCATCAAGCGCGGGGTCGTAGCGGGCGTACCGCTCCATTGCCTGGCAGGCACCCTCATCCAGCACGGATTCACCGCTGGACGATGTGACCGAGCAGGAAGATACGCGCCCGTTGGCGTCTACCACCACACTTACGCCGACCGAACCCTGGATTTCACGGCGGATCGCGCGCTGGGGATAACCCTCGTTCACGATCCGGCTGGCCCAGCGGTTGTAGTTGTCACGCTGCGCGCCGCGCGCAAGCGACGGCGGAGGTGGCGGTGCCGGCGGTGCGGGCGGCGGAACGCGCAGAACCGGAGGAGCCGGAGGCGGAATATTCACCTGGGTCCGGATCGGCGGCGGTGCCGGCGCAATGCTGATAGGGGGCGGCGGAGCAACCGGCGGCGGCGGGGCAATCTCTTGCTCCGGCGGCGGGGGCGGCAGCTCTTCCGGCTCGGGTTCAGGCTCCTCGATATCCACGGTTGTCACGCGCTGGACGACCTGTTTCACCGCCGAGATGGCGAGGCCGCTGATCAGTGCGTAACCAATCACAACGTGGATGAGGGCAACGATGACAAGCGAAGTAATTCGATTGCCGTTCATTTCTTGGTCAGCGTAAGCCATCCAGTCCCATCACTCCATTTCCATTCACCAGGTCAAGCCTGGCCAAAGCAGCATAATGCAAACCGGGAGGCTTGCCTGCCACAGCGAGAATTTCCACCCTGTTGATCAAGAGCGGATAGAAGGGAAGAACATCTTTCGTGCCATCCCTTCCCGACAGACCGTGCTTTTGCGTTTGTTCGGTCGGCCCGTTCTCGGCGGGTCTTAACGGCACTGTTCCCTCTGGGCAATCGCTTTATCAGCCAAAAGCAGATTCGTGGCTTTAAAGAGGGATTAACTCTCACCTGCTCGCAATATATGACAAGCTAAACACCCAATCGGAGGAATATTTCATGATCGAATCGCCGCGAATCCCTTTCAAGGCGAATCTCCTGGCGGGCTTCCTGGCGTCCCTGGTGCTGATTCCGCTGAATCCGGAACCGCTCCGGGCACAGGACGCCGCACCCATTCCGGCCCCCGATCTGACATATGTGGACCTGATTGAGCTGAACCAGTCGAGCGACATGGTCGTCAAGATCGTGGTGGAAGACCAGGTCAAGGTGCCGCCGGAGCGGGCGCCCGGCCTCGCCCCGGGCCAGGTGCGCCTTTATGTCGAAGCCATCACGCAGGCGTTGCTGGCGGGCAGCGCACCTGTCGGCGAAACCCTGAACTTCCTTGTCGACGTACCCCTCAATGCCAAGGGGAAGGCACCGGATCTGGAAGATGTGAGCTTTCTCCTCTTCGCCCGCCGCGTTGCGGGGAGGCCGGGTGAAATCCAGCTGGCCGGTCCCGAGGCTATGTTTGCCGACGATCCCGTGTGGGAGCAGCGCGTGCGTCATGTGCTCACGCAGATGCTGCAGGGCGCGCAATGGCCCGCGATCACCGGCGTGCGTGAAGTGATGTCCGTGCCCGGCAATCTCGCCGGCGAATCGGAGACGCAGATCTTTCTTGAAACCCGCAGCGGTGAACCTGCAGCCATTACCGTGCTCCGCCGCCCGGGGATGGCGACCAGCTGGGGCGTGTCCTGGACCGATATCGTCGACCAGTCGGCGCGCGCGCCGCTGCCCGAAACGCCGGAATGGTATGCGCTCGCCTGCTTCCTGCCTGCCGTGCTGCCCGACGAGGCCCTTATCCAGCGCGACGGCCAATCGCGCCAGCGGGCACAGGAGGACTATGCGCTGGTCCTCGAACAGATCGGGGACTGCACACGTTCATCCTGAACAATTGCGCCTGCAGCCCCTAGCCAAGCGGCATTGTGCGCAGTAACGCCGCGCGCCAGAGCAGATGGACTCATGTTTCGGGGAATTCGATGACCGCACCTCTTCGTATCGCACTGGCAGGCCTCGGAACCGTGGGGGCCGGCGTCATCCGCCTGCTGGAAGCCAATGGAGAGCTGATCGCTGCCCGCGCTGGTCGCCGCCTGCAGGTGACGGCGGTTTGCGCGCGCGAACGCAACAAGGATCGCGGCATCGATCTCTCTCCCTATGCCTGGGAAGACGACATGACCGCGCTGGCCGCGCGCGATGATGTCGATGCGGTGGTGGAACTGGTCGGCGGGTCTGACGGGCCTGCGCTCACGCTGGCGCGCAATGCGCTGTCGGGCGGCAAGCAGCTGGTTACCGCCAACAAGGCGATGATTGCGCATCACGGAATGGAACTCGCCGCCCTGGCGGAAGAGAGGGGCGTGGCCCTGAAATATGAAGCCGCCGTTGCGGGCGGCATTCCGGTGATCAAGGGGCTGGGCGAAGGTGCCGCAGCCAACCGGATCGAACGGATCTATGGCATCCTCAACGGCACCTGCAATTACATCCTCAGCCAGATGGAATCGACCGGCGCGGATTTCGGCGATGTGCTGAAGGCTGCACAGGAGCTGGGGTATGCCGAGGCTGATCCCACCTTCGATATCGAAGGGGTGGATGCAGCGCACAAGCTTTCCATACTTGCGGCGCTGGCATTTGGCACGGCGCTGGATTTCGGCGCGGTCGAAACCTCGGGCATCAGCCGCATCAGCGCTGCCGATATCGCCCAGGCCGACGCGCTCGGCCATGTCATCCGCCTGGTCGGCATCGCCGATTTGCAGGAGGAGGGGGGCGAGCCCCGCCTGTTCCAGCGAGTGCAGCCGGTGCTGGTGGCCAAGGGCCATCCGTTGGCAGCCGTCGATGGCCCGACCAATGCCGTGGTGGCGGAAGGCAATTTCGTCGGCCGCCTGATGTTCGAAGGCAGGGGGGCAGGAGATGGCCCTACCGCCAGCGCCGTGGTGGCGGACCTGATCGATATCGCGCGCGGCAATGTTACCGCGCCGTTCTCACTGCCGGTTTCCGCCCTCCAGGCCGTTGCGCCTGCAGACCCCGGCCAGCGCGTCAATCGCGCCTATATCCGCTTCAGCGTGGCCGATCGCCCCGGCGTGCTGGCAGAAATCAGTGCCGCCATGCGCGATGCCGGCGTGTCCATCGAAAGCCTGATCCAGCAAGGCCATCCCGATGATGGCAGCGGTGATCCGGTGCTGGTGGCGATGGTAACGCATGACGGGCCGGAAAGCGCGATCTCTTCGGCGGTCGAATTGCTCGATGGATCGCCCAGCCTCATTGAACCGCCTCTGGTGATGCGCCTGCTCGCCTAGGGGCCGTAGACATCGGCCTCAATCCCGCGCTGCGCCTCGGCCGCGATATTTGCTTCTTCGGCAGGCTCTTCCTTGGCTGGCTCATCATCGGTTGTCGGCCCGCCATAAAGCCGGGCGGCCTCCGATCCTGCAGGCGTTTCGGGCAGGGCATCGAAATCTATCATGAGAACAGGGGGCGGGACCCATCCGCCCATATTGCAATTCCTTCGCCCGCGATTGTGCAGGCAGCTTTCGTTGAAGTCGGGCGGGCGCGGTGCGCCGCTGCCGCTGGTCGTGATGTCTGCCCCCACCGGGCGGTCAGGCTGTTTCTTGAACGTGTAGCGTTCGCCATCTTCCCAGCGGCGGCACACGACGATCACGTCCGGGTCGTCGGATTCCACCGCGCAGGGATCAGGCTGCTTGATATCGATCGCGCCCGACCACAGTGCCTCGGCATTGGACAGAGCCTCTTCGGCGGTGATGGTGCTGCGATCTTCCTCGGTCTCTTGCGCCCGAACTGCGGCGGGACTGCAGAGCGAGACACAGACAAGGCCGATTGCAGCCAACGACCTCGACATCGCATCACCCTCGCCCTAATCCGGCGGTCAATGTCCCTTGCCCGAGTGAATTGCCCATGAACGATGCCCCGTCCGACCAGCAGACCCTCCTGCCGCTTGATCGCGAACTGGTGCTCGAACTGGTGCGCGTGACCGAAGCCGGGGCGATCGCGGCCTCTGCCTTGTCGGGTCGGGGGGACGAGACCGCTGCGGACCAGGCGGCGGTAGGGGCCATGCGCGCAGCATTCGACCTGCTGCCCGTCGATGGCACGGTGGTGATCGGCGAGGGCGAGCGCGACCACGCGCCCATGCTCTATGTCGGGGAGAAGCTTGGTGCGGCGAGGGGAACAGGCCCCGAGGTGGATATTGCGGTCGATCCGCTGGAGGGCACCACCATCACCGCCAAGGCCGGGGCCAATGCGCTCTCCGTGCTGGCGATTGCGGGCAAGGGCTGCCTGCTCAGGGCGCCCGACATCTATATGGAGAAGATCGCCATCGGCCCCGGCTATGCAGAAGGTATCGTCGGGCTGGACAAATCGGTCGAGGAGAACATCGCCGCCGTGGCTGCGGCCAAGGGCGTGGAGCCGGCCGACATCATGGTCTGCGTACTCGATCGTCCGCGTCATGCCGAACTGATCGGCAAGCTGCGCGCGATCGGTTGCGGCATCCAGCTCCTGCCCGATGGCGACATCGCCGGGGTTATTGCCACCAGCGATCCCGAAACGGCGATAGATCTCTATATGGGCTCTGGCGGTGCGCCCGAAGGCGTGCTCGCCGCAGCCGCCCTGCGCTGTGTGGGCGGGCAGTTCGAAGGGCGGCTGATGTTCCGCAACCAGGACGAACGCCGCCGCGCGCAGGAATGCGGGATCACGGATTTCGACCGGATCTACCGGCTGGAAGACCTGGCGCGCGGCGATTGCATATTCGCCGCCACCGGTGTGACAGATGGATCGATGCTGGAAGGCGTCCGCCGACTTCGCCGCAAGGATGGCACCGGCATGGTGAGTACCGAAAGCGTGGTGATGCGCGCTTCCACCGGCACGATCCGCTGGCTCCGCGCCGAACATCGCGTGGATTGAATCGCCGCCTTTCCCCAAAAGCGACCTTCAGACAGGTTGCAATCGCATGGCGCTTGGGTAGAGCCGCAATAACGATTCTCACGGTCGCGAAGCGAGGGGGCCAGCTCGATGAAGGTCATGTCCGGCAATGCCAACCTGCCCCTCGCCCGGGCCATTGCCGCCTATCTCGAAGTACCGCTGACCGATGCCAGCGTGCGGCGCTTCGCCGACGAGGAAATCTTCGTCGAAATTCACGAGAACGTGCGCGGCGAGGATGTGTTCCTGGTGCAGTCCACCAGCTTTCCCGCCAATGACAATCTCATGGAACTGCTGATCTGCATCGATGCGCTGCGCCGCGCATCGGCCAACCGGATTACCGCGGTGATCCCCTATTTCGGATATGGCCGGCAGGATCGCAAACCCGGCCCGCGCACGCCGATTTCGGCGAAGCTGGTGGCTAATTTGATTACCGAAGCTGGCGCGGATCGCGTGCTCTCGGTCGATCTCCATGCCGGGCAGATCCAGGGCTTCTTCGATATCCCGACCGACAACCTCTATGCCGCGCCGGTCATGGCGGCTGATATCCAGGCCCGCTATGGCGAGAACGATCTGATGGTCGTTTCCCCCGATGTCGGCGGCGTGGTGCGGGCACGTGCGCTGGCCAAGCGGCTCGACAATGCCCCGCTGGCGATTGTCGACAAGCGCCGCGAACGTCCGGGCGAGAGCGAGGTGATGAACATCATTGGCGATGTGAAGGGGCGCAATTGCATCCTCATCGATGACATCATCGATTCCGGCGGGACCTTGTGCAACGCGGCCGAAGCGCTGCTGGCCGAGGGCGCCAAGAGCGTGGCGGCCTATATCACCCACGGCGTGCTGTCGGGCGGGGCCGTGGCCCGCATCAACGGTTCCTGCATGAAGGAACTGGTGATCACCGACACCATCCTGCCCACCGATGCGGCCAAGGAATCGCAGAAGATCCGCGTCCTGCCGATTGCCCCGCTGATCGGCGAGGCAGTGCGCCGCATAGCAGACGAGAGTTCGGTCTCCAGCTTGTTCGACTAGGGCGTTCAGCCGCCCTTGCGCCAGGGTCTGGCATCACCTGCGCCGATCCGGTCCAGCACGGCAAGCCTGCGTGACTGGCGGCTCTCCAGCGCCAGCGTCATCAGCGGCTGGGGTGTTTCCCTGAACTGGCGCGGGGTGAGGCCGAACAATTCGGTGAATTCGCGCACCATGTGGCTCTGGTCGTAATAGCGCAGCGTCGCCTCGTCTTCCTCGGACCTGTCGGCCACGCCCCGCAGATGGGCGGCCATGTCCAGCGCGCGGGCGCGGCGCATCACCTTCTTGGGCGTCATGCCGAAATCGCGTTCGCAAATCCGCTCCAGCTGGCGCATGGAGATGCCTTCTTCCTCGGCAAAGGCGGAAACGCTGGTGGTTGGATCTGTCAGCGTCAGCCGCTCGAAGCGGGCGGAGATTTCCGGCGGCCTGGGGGCCTGCGCGCCGCACAGGAATGCGCGCGCGCTCGTCTCCAGGGCCTCCAGCCAGCCTTCAGGAGAATTTGATGGGCCCAGTGCACTCAGAACAACATTTTCCGGCAGGCCGACCTCTTCCACTTTGACAATGCGGTTGGCAAAATCGGAGGCCTTGCGCCTTGTAATCGTGTATCCCGCACCCGGCATGAGCGCGAGGCCGATACTTGTGAAGCTGCCACGGACCCTGACCGGCATGGCCTGAGTCTGCGGCCCGAAGTAGAAGGCCTTGGCATCGCCTTGAATGGGCCCGTCAACGTGCTCGGCCGACCAATCGCCTTCCAGCTGGATGCGGATGGTCGCCATATCGCTGAGCAGGTGGCAGTTTACCTCGTGATCCTCGGGCATCTTGACGGAGGAGACATAGAGCCAGGCAATCCACGGCGCGAGATCCTCTGCCGGCGCGCGGCTATAGGAAAGCGGCTGGCCGTCACGCGACACGCCAGAGCGCGGCTCCAGCACCGGATCTATTCCGGGCGTGCGACCCTTATGCATGTTCTGACACCCTCATTGCGACCTGTTTGCGCTAGGCTTAAGGCACAGGCTGTCGCGTTGGATAGTCAATTTTTCGTTCTGTGCAAATCTGATACGTGCAGTAGGCGGTTGACGCGCCGCCCGCTCTCGACGATTTCGGTCACCATGAAGCTCGATGCCGAAATCGCCCTTGCCCACCGCCTTGCCGATGCCGCGCGGGCAGAAATCCTGCCGCATTTCCGCGAGCAGCCCGATTCAGAAGCAAAGGATGATGCCACGCCCGTCAGCGTCGCGGACCGCAATGCCGAGGAGGCCATGCGCCGCATCCTCAAGGCCGAAGTCCCGCAGGACGGCATCAATGGCGAGGAATTCGGAGTCGAGCATGGCAGGTCGGGCCGCCAATGGGTGCTCGATCCGATCGATGGCACCACCGCCTTCCTTGCCGGGCGGCCGATCTTCGCCACGCTGATCGCGCTGCTGGTCGATGGCTTTCCCGTGCTCGGCGTGATCGACCAGCCGGTGCTGGGCGAACGCTGGCTGGGCGTGACGGGGCAGGGCACCACGCTCAACGGCAAGCCCGTCACCACCCGCCACTGCCGCGAACTCTCCTCCGCCACGATTGCCACCACCGGCCCGCAATATTTCAGCCAGGAGGAAGGCGATGTCTTCATGGCGCTGGCGGGCAGGACCGATCACAAGCGCATGGTGATGGGCGGCGATTGCTACAATTACGCCTGCCTCGCCAGCGGCCACATCGATATCGTGTGCGAGGCGGGCCTCAAGCTCCATGACTTTGCCGCGCTGGTGCCGGTGGTCGAAGGCGCTGGCGGGGTGATGAGCGACTGGAACGGCGAGCCGCTCCACGGCGGTTCGGACGGCCGCGTGCTCGCACTGGGCGATCCCGCGCGGCTGGAAGACGTGCTCGAGGCGATGGGCGGGCATGGGCATTAGGATGCGCCCGGGGCCACACTGTTCCCGACTCCTCCGGAATTCGCGGAATGCGAAAGCGCGCAGCGAAGCGAAAGGCGCAAGGAGAGAATGGTGATAATTAAGTATACTGTCCCCTGAAGTTCCAGCGCCCAGTCATCCGGCCTTGTCGGCTCGTAACGGATCACCCTGCGGCTCACACCAACCAGACTGCACGCCCGACGCTCGCTCAGCCCGTGCTGTTCACGGGCATGGGCGACGGCTTCCCGCTTCGCGCCGGGCGTTACCATTTTTTTGATGCCAGATCCTTCAGCACGACGTTGTCGAGCATCGCCTCGGCCAGCAGCTTCTTCAGCCGACTGTTCTCCTGCTCGAGCGTCCGCAGCCGACGGGCATCGGACACCTCCAGCCCGCCATACTTCGACTTCCACTTGTAGAAGGTCGCCGAGCTGATCCCGTGGCGGCGGCACACATCCGCCGTTGGCATCCCAGCTTCCTGCTCCTTCAACACAGCGATGATCTGCTCTTCGCTGAACCTGCTCCGCTTCATTCGTCCGTCTCCTTGTCAGGGCCGGACTCTACTTATCTCTGGAGGAAATCTAGGGGCTCAGACCAGCGAGTGCAGGCTCAGAGCCGCCGCTTGAACCAGCCGCTAGACAACACCTCAAGCCTATGATCCTCAATGTACCATTGCTGGTCTTCTGGATTGAGTCCGCAGGGAAAGGCTCTCGTCAGGAAGCTTGCGACTTCGCCCAGGTTGGAAAACAGCAAGGGAAAAGTGTCGAGCAGCACGTCGAAGTCTTCTACAGACAGTCTGGCGACCTCGGCTTCGCAAGCACCGCGCGTCTCGTGGGGCACGCCAGTGTAGAAGATGTGGTTCGCCAGTGCCGGATTTGGTAGCAGTACGGCCAAAGTGGCGAGGGGAATTAGAACTCTTTTCATCCGAACCTCCATTAAGTGAAATTGCAGCGCCGTTTTTCAAGCGCCCCTCATCTATGCTTTGTCAGCTGTGAACAGCCATGATGGTGGACTGATGAAAAGCCGATCTTTTGCCGATCGAGACGCAAATAGCGAGCTTAGGTCGCAGAGTGACGATGATGTCACCCCGATTGAGTGAGGGAAAAAAAGTCCGCTTCTGGGTGGTTAGCGGACAGGCAGCTTTTGTCTGAAATGCTCGAATAGCTGCCTGTCCGGTATCAGGAGGTGGCAATCGGTTGCCGGATGTCCGATTTTGGGGTGTATGATCGGAAGTCTCTACTTTCGGGGACAGTATACTTAATTATTTGGCGCTGTGAGCGGGGACACCGAATACGCTGTCCCCGGGCGAAGCCTGGTCGCCGGGGCAGGCTGCCGCGTGTCGCCGCGCGACAAGGCTTTCCTACATCGCTCAAGGGTGCCTATGCCCGATGCCGAACCAATTCCAATTCCAGTTCGCGAGGCCCAGAACGTGCTCTTCATCCACCTCTCCGCAACGCACCGCACGCCGCCATTCGCACCGCGTGCTGCAGGGGCAGGCTTTTTTCCCTTTGGACAGTGTTAAATGTGTAAAGTGCGGCACGCCCAAAACACTTGCATTTTCCTCTGTGCCCGCTATTTGCGCGCCCTTCACTGACACGTGATTCATCTTCCTGCCTGGCTGAAAGGGCTGCCAGGGCCGGTTGGACGTGTTTCTGACCCACATCCTTTTAGGGGAGAACAAAAATGCCCAAGCTGAAGACCAAGAGCGGTGTGAAGAAGCGCTTCAAGATCACCGCAACCGGCAAGGTCAAGCACGGTGTGGCCGGCAAGCGCCACCGCCTGATCAGCCACAATGCCAAGTACATCCGCCAGAACCGCGGCACCTCCGTCCTTGCAGAAGCAGACGTGAAGGCCGTGAAGAAGTGGGCGCCCTACGGGCTGAGCTGAGGAGTACTAGAGCATGTCACGCATTAAACGCGGCGTCACCACGCGCGCCAAGCACAAGCGGATCCTCGACCAGGCCAAGGGCTATCGCGGTCGCCGCAAGAACACCATTCGCGTTGCGCGCCAGGCGGTCGAAAAGGCCGGCCAGTACGCTTACCGCGATCGCAAGGTCAACAAGCGCAATTTCCGCGCCTTGTGGATCCAGCGCATCAACGCCGCGGTTCGCGCCGAAGGCCTGACCTATTCGCAGTTCATCCACGGCGCCAAGCTCGCCGGGATCGAGCTTGACCGCAAGGTGATGGCCGATCTGGCGATGAACGAGGCGGAAAGCTTCGCGCTGATCATTCAGCAGGCGAAGGGCGCGCTGCCTGCCTGATTCCGGCAAAATAACTTGCCTTTGAAGGCATTGCAGAGGGCGCGGATGGCACAAGCCATCCGCGCCCTCTCGCATTGAAGGGCGGACGGAGTTTGAAATTCGCGCAGATAATGCTAGTTAGGCTTGAACTTGTGTTAGCGGTACCAGTGCTGCGCATGACGGCTTGAATTGGGGTTGGGTCGCAAGAATTGGAACGGGACTTCACAATTGATGTGCGCTTCTTCCACTTGTCCGAAGAGTTGCAACCCTATTTCACGGCGCTTTACTGCTTCTCGGTAGAATGCGGCGAGGATTTCCTGGTGGAAGACCGGCTGCATCCCGAATGGGCGGGAATGCGCTTCACCGAATACGGTTCTCCGCCGATCGCTTCGATCATGCCGGAGGAAATCAGGGAGACCTGCCCCTTCGTCGTCAGCGGTCCGACCAGCCGTTCGATCAAGTTCGGCCTCAGGCGTTCGCGCATCTGGGGTCTCGGCCTGCAGCCCGCCGGCTGGGCGAAATATGTCTCGGCCCCTGCCAGCGAACTGGCTGACAGGATCG
>JAHEBH010000072.1 GCA_024642335.1 Erythrobacter sp. | reverse complement strand
CGCCTCACCGCTTGCCGATCGGGTCGAGATCGTCGGCGGAAGCTTCTTCGAAGAAGTGCCCGCGGCCGACCTTTACACGCTCAAGCAGATCCTGCACGATTGGCACGATGACGAGTGCGAGAAGATACTCGGTAACATCCGCCGGGCCATCAATCCGGGAGGCAGGGTGGCGGTGATCGACCACATACTGAACGACACGCCCGCACCCGACGAGGCGCAGGGCACCGATGTCGCCATGATGGTGTGGGATACCGGGCGCGAGCGCAAACAGGCCGATTTCGAACGCCTGTTCGCCGCCACCGGCTTCAGGCTCGACCGCGTGACCCGCAATGCGAATGGCCACAGCGTGATCGAGGCGGTGCCGGTTTAGGCGAGAGGAGGAGAAGACAGATGATTCCATCGATTGGCGAACTGCTTGATCAACCGGCAAAGTATTTCCACTGGACGCACTGGTTCACCGCCCAGCTTGGCGCGATCCACGCTGTGCAGGAAACGGGACTGCTCGCGCACCTTGGTCCTGATGCCCTTTCAGCGGAGGAAATCGCGTTGAGTGCAGGTTTGCATCTCGACGCAACGCAGCGCCTTCTGAATTTCCTTGCCGCAGAAGGAGTCATCGCTGTGGACGCAGCGGGAAAATTTTCTGCGACTGAGAGGTCGCTCCTGCTCCAACGGATTGGTGGTCTCAACTGGCTCACCGGCGAGATCAGTGCCTGCGCGGTGAAGTTCGGTGAAGCGATGAGCGACGAATCCGGTCGCAATGGATGGACGCTCGCGCATGGCAAACCACTCTTTGAGGACCTGGCAAAGAATGATCATTGGGTCCGGCACTTCGCGGAGGCGATGAGCTTTCATACTGAGGTCGAACAGCCACGCATGTTTGCTGCGCACCAGTTCGAGCCCTTCGATCTGGCAGTCGATGTCGGCGGAAGCCATGGTGATTTGTTGATGCGTTTGCTCACAGACCACCCTTCCGCGCGCGGAATCGTATTCGACCTGCCAGAAGCTGTCGAACAGGCGCGCGGCGCCATCGCTGCTGCGGGCATGTCCGACCGGCTAGAGGCTGTTAGCGGGAGCTTCTTCGAAAGCGTGCCTGAAGGAGGCGATCTCTATCTTGTGAAGCACATTATCCACGACTGGAGCGACGAGGAATCGATTGCCATTTTCAAGACCATACGTGCGGCGATGAAGCCGGGTTCGCGGCTGGCCGTGCTCGAACGGATCATCCCCGCCGAAACAAGGCCTGATATCGCCAACAGCTTCGACATGATCATGTTGATGTGCACGACGGGGCGCGAACGGAAGGTGGCGGACTTCGAGCGATTGTTCGCAGAAAGCGACCTCAAGCTCGACCGTGTCAGCGAGAACCCGGAAGGCGTCAGCGTTATCGAGGCAGTGCCGGTTTAGGGAATTTCACTCGGAGGGGAGTTGATGGAAGAGCCTGTAAACACAATCATCGGGCCGCGCGCGCCATTGCTGCGCGCCATCACAATCGGTGCGCTGACGCAGGCGCTGCTGTTCGGGGGCTATTTCGGTCTTGCCGCCCTGAATGCTTCCGAGAGTGCGCTGTTCACCGCCGTGGTTGTCGCAAGCCTGCTCCTCTATCTCGCAGCGGGCTATCTGGCGGGCAGATCGGCGCGCAAGTCCCACATCCTGCTCGGCGTGGTCGCGGGTCTGGCCGGTGTTGCGGTCTATTTCGCCTATGTCGCCTATCTGGTTTCGACGGGTGCGATGAACGCGACAGGCACAAGGCCGGTGACCTTCGCCGAAGCGCTGAGCCTGGCGAACCTTGCCGACCATGCGCTGAAGGTCTTGTCGGCCGCGCTGGGCGCGTTTTTTGCGGGACGCAAGGCTGCGGGGTGATGGCCCTGCACCTAATCCTGTAACATCTCCCACTCGCTAAAAGCCGCCGCCTGTCCGTGGCGGTTTCCGGCTTCGTCGACCAGGTTCCAAACCACCGCGTTGAGAATGCGAAAACGCGTACCGTCCGCCGCGATGCGGATGCCGTGGTAATCGGTGATGACATTCTCCGCCTCCAGCTTTGCGAGCATGGCAGCGCGTTCCTCGCGCAGGGCGGGCTCGGCGCTCTTGTAGCTGGGCAGGCCGATGAATTGCTCCGCGCTCAGGCGAAAAAGTTCGAGAGCCTGCCGGTTGCCGTAGAAGAACAGCGGCGGGTCTTCAGTGCCATGCGCTACCACTGCGGCTGGCATGGACCAGATGTCTTGGCCATCCAACGCGAGAGGGCGTCCGACCAGCCGTTCGAAACTCTCTTCGATCAGCACCAGCCGCTTGCCCGCGCTGTTCATCATTGCTTGTCTGTCACTCATGGTCGGGGAATAGCGTCTCTGCCCCTTGCGGCAAATCCTGCTTTTGCCCATCAGGGAGTAGAGAGCGCAGGAGAGGGAAATTGGCTGGCAATCCGGATATCATCGTTGTCGGCGGCGGTTCTGCGGGCATGGCCATGGCCACGCGGCTGGCCGACGGCGGCAAGCGGGTGCTGCTGGTGGAAGCGGGCAAGAGCCACCGCGATATCCGATCCTATGTGCCTGCCTTGATGAGCGGCATCGTCCACACGCCCGATTTTGACTGGATGTATTCGGCAGAGCCCGATGCCAGCGTGGGTGGGCGGCCCGACGTCTGGCCTGCAGGCAAGCGGCTGGGTGGCGGCTCCTCGATCAACGGCATGATGTTCATCCGCGGCCACAAGTGGGATTACGACCATTGGGCCGAGCTGGGCGCGAGCGGCTGGGACTATGCCAGCGTACTGCCCTTCTTCCGCCGGATGGAAGACAATGAGCGCGGCGCTGACCAATGGCGCGGTGAGGGCGGCCCCATCGGCGTCTCCGAGGTGCGATCACGCTATGATGTGACTGGCGACTGGATCGAGGCGGTGCAGCAGGCGGGCTATCTGCGCTCACCCGATCTCAACGGCGAACACAATGAGGGCGTGGACTATATCCAGCTTTCGCAGCGCAAGGGCCTGCGCTCATCCACCGCGGCGGGATATCTGGCGGACAAGCCGCTCCATCTTGATGTGATGACAGAGGCGCAGGTGCTCAGGATCAGGATCGTGGACGGGCGGGCAACAGGCGTGACCGTGCGGCGCGGGGGCGAAGTTCTGGAGATCAAGGCAGAGCAGGGCGTTGTCCTGTGCGCAGGCGCGCTCAACACTCCGCGCCTGCTGATGCTGTCGGGCATCGGCCCGGCGGGGCATTTGCGCGAGAACGGTATTACGGTGGTGGTGGACAGTCCCGGCGTGGGCCAGAACCTCCAGGAACATCCCGCCGTGCACCTGGTGAGCGAAGTCAGCGCCCATACGCTCAACAATGATGCCAGGGGGCTGGCGGGCGTGAAGAGCCTGCTGTCCTTTCTCTTCGCTCGCTCGGGAGCGCTCACCACCGGTATCGGCCATGCCCAGGCCTTCGTGAAAAGCCGTGAAGGGCTGGAAGTACCCAACCTCCAGCTGGCCTTCAGCGCCTTTGCCTTCGACATCACGCCGCAGGGCAATCTGGCATTGCGACCGGGCAGCGCGGTGACCACGCTGGTGGGCCTGATGCGCCCGTCCAGCCGTGGGCGAGTGAGCCTGCGCGCCAATGATCCCGATGCGCCGCCGCTGATAGAACACCGGCTCATCGGCAGCGAGGACGATGCCGCGCAACTCGTCGAAGGGCTGCAGATCGCGCGCCGGATCATGGCGCAGGGCGCTATCGCGGAGCAGGTGACGAGCGAGGTCCGGCCCGGCGCAGGAGCCGACAGTTCCGAAGCGCTGCGCGGCTATGTCGGCCTCGCCACCATTCCCATGTTCCACCCGGTAGGTACGGCGAAGATGGGCGCGGCAGATGATCCTATGGCGGTGCTCACGCCCGATTGCCGGGTAAAGGGCGTGGCGGGGCTGTGGGTGGCTGATGCCTCGATCATGCCGACCATCCCGCAAGGCAATACCAATGCCACCGCGATCATGATCGGCGAACGGGCCAGCGCGCTGGTGCTGGAGGCGACAAGCGGCTGAGCCGTCGCAAAAATGTCATCCATTGTAATGCAGGAGTCACATTGATCGGCTGTTGATGCAGGGCAGGCGCGGAAATGGATTCGCGCCCATGAGATTCGGGTTCCGGTCACTTGCGCAAGACTGCTTTCATTGTTGCCATTCTCTCCTTCGGCCTGGCGACAGGCGCGCTGGCGGGCGAGGTTTCTGGCAAGGTCTATGACCAGCGCGGCGTGCCCGCCCCGGGCGTGGTGCTGGTGCTGGGCGCGCAACAGGCGGTGACGGAAGCAGATGGATCCTATCGCTTCGCCGATGTGGCAGACGGCGAGCATCTGATTACCGCCTCTGGCCAGCGTGTTGCGGTTCAGGTCAGCGATAATGTCGCCACGCAGCGCAATATCTTCCTCATGTCCCGTCGCGCTCGTGCCGAGGTAAGTGGTGCCAGCGTGGATGCTGATGGCGCCGAGGCTGCCTTTGCCGAGGCGATGCAGCTGGCGGAACAGATGGTCGGCGACAGCGAAGCGCGCGGCGAGATGGCCTGGCGCTGGAACGACCACGAAGGCTGAGCAGCCCCAAACCCGTTGAATCACCAGTCGATTGCCACGCCCTGCCGCGGTGCTAGTCTGCGCGGCGGGGAGTGCAACGGGGGATTCGCATGGCGGAAGTGTGGAACAGGGCGAGCGTCTGGCTGACCAGCCTGTTCAAGGGCCTGGTGGTGCTGACCATTGTCCTGATCGCAATCAGCCAGGCCGAGCGGATCTCCGAATTTGCGACCGGAAGCCCGATTGCCGGGCAAGACGCGCAGACCACCCGCAATACGCTTGGCATGGGGATCGACAGGGTCGCTTCGGGCGAAGTTGGTTGGCTCATTGCCGGCGGAATCGAGCCAGGCGGCCCAGCTGACCAAGCCGGAATCCGCTCAGGCGACAAGGTCAGATTCGACGAGTTCATGGGTCATATCCAGCGCTGGCAGCCGGGCGACGAAATTGGCCTCGTCGTCGTAAGATCTGAAAAAACAATCCCGGCCACGCTGACCGCCCAGCCAATTCCCGAAAGGCTTCAACAGTCATTCGTCGCGATCGGCTCGGCGCGAGGGGTTTCGCCCGGCAACCTCATTGGAGGTTTGCTGCAATTCGCCTTGGCCATATTCCTGCTGGTCCGCGGTCGCGGCAACACCCCGGCGACAATGCTGGGCCTGTTCCTGCTGGTTCTGGGAGGCGCACCAGACCTAAGCCTCGCATCGGTACCCCATTGGCTAAACTCACTGGCTCGGCTGATCATCCTGCCCGTGGGAGCAGGTGTTGGATTGTATTTCCTCAAGTTCGAATTCGAGATTTCGGGCGGAGCGACGAGCGCGACCCAGCGGCGCTTGGTCAACTGGCTGGGCGCTTTCTTCGCGGGATATTTCTTTCTGCTATTCTTCTCGGGAAATCTTGCCATCCCGGTTGGCTTCCCGATCGATACGGGATCGTTCATCCTGATCCTTGCCAACCAGGCGATAGGGCTGGGCTTCATCCTGTGGAACTACCGCCGCAATGACGCGGCCGCGCGCAACAGGATCAAACTGGCCGCCTCCGCAATGCCGGCATACATCGTGCTGGCATTGATCCAGAGCAGGCTGATCGGTCCCAATTTCGATCCCTCCGTCGCCCAGGGGTCCGAATTCCTGGTTCGCCTCATCCCGATCGGATTGCTGGCCTATGCCGTGCTCAAGCAGCGGCTGTTCGACTTCGGCTTCGCGGTCAATCGTACGTTGGTTTACGGTGCTGCGGCCTTCACCCTGCTCGTGACATTCGGGCTGGTCGAATACATCGCCAAGAGCATGATCCCGGTCGCATGGCCAACCGCGGGACCGTTCATCTCGGCGGGCATCGCGGTGCTGCTGTTCCTCAGCTTCCACCGCCTGCACCATTGGTTCGAACACCACATCGAACGGTTCTTCTTCAAGGAGTGGCAGGATGCCGAAAAGGCGATCAAGCGTTTCGTTGCCAGCGCCAGCCATTTCGACACGATGCCCGCCCTTTGCCACGCGAGCGTCGATGCGGTGGCGAAGTTTGCTGGGGGATCGGAGACAGCGCTCTATCTGCGCGAGAGCGATGGCAGCTATCGCCTTGCTGCAGGAAAGCTCGATGCCGCGCCCGAAAGTTTTGCCGAGGACAGCCCAGCCTTCGCCCTGATGAAGGCCGAGAGGAAGGCGCTTGATCTCTATGGCAATACCGACCTGCTCCCCGGCGAACTTGCGCTGCCCATGCTCGAACAGGGCGTGTTGGCGGGCTTCATCCTGCTTGGGCCCAAGGCCGACGGTGCGCATTACCGGCCCGACCAGGTCGAGCAGCTTGACGAGGCAACGCAGAAGATCGGGCGCGATCTGCGCGCGCTCCATGCGCGTCGACTTGAGGCGGAGGTCCTATCTCTGCGAGATCGCAATGCCTTGCTGTCGCAGGACAAGGAGCGGTTGACCAGCCTGCTCGCTGGCTCAGGCTAGCGCTTCCTGTTTCCGCCGGATCATCGGATCATTGAGGAAAGTGCCGAAGGGGAAAAGTGCAACCAGGAAGGTGCGCAGCCATTGCAAGGCGGTGAAACCCTTGCCCGGCAGGCAGACTAGCATCGCCACAAGATAGGCCAGCCATGCAACACCGTGACTCATTCCGAACGGGAAGATCAGGGCATCGTTCCCGGCCCAATACTTGAGCGGCACGGCCAGCAGGAACAGGGCAATGGTCGTCACGCCCTCGATCAGGGCAATGAGCCGGAAAATGCGGAGCATGGACTAGATCTTCACTACCCAGCCGTGATGGTCAGGCGCAGATCCGCGCTGGATATCGACCAGCTTGGCCTTGAGCTTGCCGGTGAGCTGGCCGGGGCCGCCCGTTCCGATGGTGAAATTGTGCTCGCGCCCGGCAACGCTGCCAACCGGGGTGACCACGGCGGCAGTACCGCAGGCGAAACATTCGACGAGGCGGCCCGATGCGGCATCGGCTTCCCACTGGTCGATCGAATATTTCTCCTCGCGCACCGCCAGACCTTCCTCGCGGGCGAGGGTGAGCAGGCTGTCGCGCGTGATGCCGGGCAGGATCGTGCCCGACAGTGGCGGCGTGATGATGCTGCCATCGTCGAAGGCGAAGTACAGGTTCATGCCGCCCAATTCCTCGATCCATTTGTGCTCGGCAGCATCGAGGAAGACGACCTGGTCATGGCCCTTCGCGAATGCCTCGCTGGTAGGGACCAGGCTGGCGGCATAATTGCCGCCGCACTTGGCCGCGCCGGTGCCGCCCGGCGCAGCGCGCGTATAGTCGCTGACCCAGACCGAAACCGCCGGAGCGCCCGACTTGAAGTAATTGCCTGCCGGGCTGAGGATCACGATAAATTTGTACTGCTTGGCCGGACGCACGCCCAGGAAGGCTTCGGTCGCGACCATGAACGGACGGATATAGAGCGATCCGCCCTCGACCTGCGGGAACCAGTCGGCGTCTTCTGTCACCAGCTGGCGCACGGCTTCAATGAAGAGTTCCTCCGGAATTTCGGGCATGGCCAGGCGGCGGGCAGAAGCATTGAAGCGCTCGGCATTCTGGTCCGGGCGGAACAGCGCCATCGAACCGTCGGCGAGGCGATAGGCCTTCAGCCCTTCGAAGATTTCCTGCGCATAATGCAGCACGGCGGCGGCGGGATCGAGCGCAATCGCCTCGCGCGGGCCGAGCACGGCATTGTGCCATCCCTTGCCTTCTTCCCAGTCGATCACGACCATGTGATCGGTGAACACCGTGCCGAAACCGGGGCTGGCAACGGCGGCCGCGCGCGCATCGGGCGCGGTGGGGGCAGGGTGAGGCTTGCGCGCGATGGTCAGCGCGGGGGAATCGGCGAGAGTCGCCATGGTCTTGCAATCCTAACTTAACTCGATCTTCCTGAGTCATATAATTTCAATTTGAAAAGTAAAATTGAAATTATCGCAAAAGAAGTATTTCTCGCAACCAGTCTGCTAGCGGGCATTTTCCCCGAGGGAAAGGGGGCCAAAAAGACAGGGTCAAATCACCGCGATTGTTGGAGCCGATTGGCTACAAAATGAGAAAGGCGGCCCCCGCCTAACGAGGAACCGCCTTTCGCATGGTCAGCGGCCGGATGTGCCGCCCACGAAGTCTCTATCGGTCGCTAGCCTACCGATAGTACCTCGCGCGGAAACTTACCGACCTCCCTGCTGAACCATGAGACATCGGATCACCTCCTTTCGCGCTTTTGAAGCCAACACCCTGCCGAATTTCACCCCGGGGGCGAAGACCGCGTTTACCGCTGGCCTTGTGTGCATATTTGAATCGCTGTGCGCTGCAACACAAGTCTTGTATTTTTGTTTTTCACAGTCATTATGGTTTCTTCGGCTCAGGCTCCCGCAAGGGGGCCTTTTTTGTTGCTACCTCTGGCCTGCGCGGGCCAGCGGGACTATCGGCAACACATGGCCGTGGGCAAAGCAGAAAAACTCAGGATCGACCAGTTGCTTGTCGAGCGCGGCGAGGTGGAAAGCCGTGCCCGGGCGCAGGCGCTGATCATGGCGGGCCTGGTCTTCGTGAAGGGCCAGCGGGTCGACAAGGCAGGGCAGAAGGTGCCCGCCGATGCAGAAATCGAGCTAAAGGGCAGGGATCACCCCTGGGTCGGGCGCGGCGGGGTGAAGCTCGACGGGGCGATCGCCCACTTCGGCCTCGATCCAGCGGGCGCGGTGGCGATGGATATCGGCTCCTCCACGGGCGGCTTCACGCAGGTGCTTCTGCATCACGGGGCTGATCACGTCTTTGCCGTCGATGTCGGCACGAACCAGCTCGACTGGAAACTGCGCAACGATCCGCGCATTACCGTGCTGGAACAGACCAATGCCCGCGCGTTGGCAGAGCGGCAGATTGACCGGCCCTGCAATTGGGTTGTTTGCGACGCTTCCTTCATTTCTCTTCGTAAAGTATTGGAAGTTCCGCTGAAACTGGCCGCAGAAGAGTGCCAGCTGGTGGCGCTGATCAAGCCGCAATTCGAGGTCGCCAAGCATGAGGTGGGCAAGGGCGGCATTGTCCGCGATGAGGCGCTGCATGCCCGTGTTTGCGACGAGGTCCTTGCGTGGCTGGAGGGCGAAGGCTGGACCATCCAGGGGATTACCGAAAGCCCGATCAAGGGCACTGAGGGGAATGTCGAATTCCTTATCGCTGCGCAAAGAGGCGGGAATTAGGGCGCGCGTCTATCTTGCGCCTAGGGGAAGGCCCCGTCACTATCGCACCAAGTGATTCTCACGCCGGTAATCGGGCCGGATTGCAGGAGTTTAAATGAACCGCCTTGCCAGTCCCGCGCAATTGCGCGCCAGCCTTCTTCGATGGGCATTGTTTCTCGTTCCGACTGTCATGCTGATGGGCTTCCTTTCCGGGCAAGTCTCGGGCAGCGGGGCGGACGATCC
>JAHEBH010000025.1 GCA_024642335.1 Erythrobacter sp. | reverse complement strand
AGATTGGCTCGCCTGCGCTCGGCGAAGTCCGTATCAAGGTGGAAGCCGTCGGTCTCAATCGCGCAGAAGCGATGTATCGAGCAGGCAACTACCCTACCCAGCCCCAGCTACCGAGCCTGATCGGCTATGAGGGTGTAGGCACAATCGTTGCCTTGGGCGAAGGTGTTACCGAATATTCCGTCGGCGATCGCGTCTGCGTCCTGCCGATGATCCAGCAGGGCCAATACGGCATCTGGGCAGACGAGGCGATTGTCCCTGCCCGCATCCTGCTTCCCTGCCCCGACTTCCTCCCGCTTGAACAGGCCGCGGCGGTGTGGATGCAATATATGACGGCCTATGCGATCTACGAGGTCGCCCATGTCGGCCCCAATGACGCGGTGATCATCCCCGCGGCTTCGTCCAGCGTCGGGATCGCTGCCATCCAGCTCGCCAATTGGGCGGGCGCCATCCCGATCGCCGCTACCCGCACCAGCGCAAAAGCCGATGCGCTGCGTGAAGTGGGGGCGGCTCATGTCATCGCCACGCAAGAGGAAGATCTGGTCGCCCGCGTGATGGAAATTACCGGCGGAAAAGGCGCGCGCTGTGCATTCGACCCGGTTGGCGGCCCTTACGTCGACACTCTGGCACAGGCCCTGGCTGCGCGCGGCATATTGTTTGTTTATGGCGGCCTTTCCGGTGAGCCCACCCCCTACCCACACTGGCCGATGGCATTCAAAGGCGCATGCATGCGCGGTTGGGTAGCCAGCGAGATATGGAATCACCCGGCAAGATTCGCGGCTGCACGCGAAAAAGTGCTCGCCGGGCTGCAACAGAAAAAGCTCGAACCGGTGATCGCAAAGCTCTTTAATAGTCTGGAATCTTTACCGGAAGCAAATGCCTTCCTCGAATCCAACCAGCAGATTGGCAAGGTGGTTGTGCGCTTCTGATTGCGCGACTAAATCACCCCACAGCGCGCCCGTAGCTCAGCAGGATAGAGCATCGGATTCCTAATCCGGGGGCCACAGGTTCGAATCCTGTCGGGCGCACCAAAAAGGGGATGTCCCGTTTCCCCGCGATTAAATCAGTTCAGTTCGTCTGGCGGTGCCACCGGAAAGGGCAGCGGCGCGACACTGATGCCCTCATCGATCAGGCGCTCGGCCTCTTCGAGGCTGGTTTCACCGTGGATCGCTTCGGCGTCGCGCTCGCCATAATGCATCGCGCGGGCATTCTCGGCAAAATCCTGCCCGACCCATTTGCTCTTCGCCAGCGCTTTGGACTGGGCTTCTGCCAGTTTGGCGAGCGCTTCCTGCACCTCTGCCGGCATCGGCGCATTCGTCACCGCGCGCGCGGCCTGGGGGCCGTGCTGATGCGAGACGTTGCTCCCGGCCTGCTGCTGGTTTCCCTTCCTGGGAACAGAAGGCGCCATCGGGGCCTTTGCCACATCGGGAGAGCCGCACTGCGGGCAGCACAACAGTCCCCGCTCCTTCTGCGAAGCGAAGTCCTGTGAGGAAGCGAACCAGCCTTCAAACCGGTGACCCTCGCTGCAAGAGAGATCAAAAACGATCATGCGGAGCCCGATTTAGAAATTTCGCGGCGATTGGCAAGGCTTGGGATCTGACTGCGGACCCGGGCAATGGCGCCCATGTCCAGGTCCACGAACCCAATCCCGGCCTCCTCGCCGCCCATATCCAGAAGGACTTCGCCCCAAGGATCGACCACCAGCGAATGGCCATAGGTCTCGCGCCCGTCCTCATGCCGCCCGGCTTGCGCCGCAGCGACAACGAATGCGCTTGCCTCGATCGCGCGCGCGCGTTGGAGAACATGCCAATGTGCTTCACCCGTTGGCCTGGTGAAAGCCGCGGGGATGGCGATCACATCGCAGGACTGGTTACCAAGTGCCTCAAACAGGGCCGGAAACCGCAGATCGTAGCAAATTGCGAGGCCCAACCGCCCCAACCCGTCGATGTCCACAGTGACAACCGAACCGCCCGGCGCGTAAGCTGCTGACTCGCGCCAGCTTTCGCCGCTCTCCAGTTCGACGTCGAACATGTGAATCTTGTCATAGGTGGCGACAATTGCCCCGGCCGGATCGATCACGAAGGAACGATTGGCCCAGCGGCCATCTTCCCGCGCGACAGCGAGCGAGCCGAGGGCAACATAGATCCCCTCGCGTGCAGCGACATTCCGCGCCGTCGCCAGCACGGGATCAACTTCAGGGCGGACAATCTTTCCGGCAGCCCTCTTCCTGTCGCGATCGAGCATGCCGCACATTTCCGGCGTGAAAAGCATCTGCGCCCCGCCCGCACGAGCTTCCTCGGCGGCAAGGTTGATCGCCCCCGCATTGGCGGCCGGATCGATACCGCTGGTCATCTGGAGCAAGGCAATGCGCATCGGTCCTAAAGCCCCAGGAGGCCGTCGAGCTTTCCTTCACGTTCCAGGGCGGCAAGATCGTCCGAACCGCCCAGGCCCACACCATCGACGAAGATTTGCGGCACTGTCCGTGCATCAGGCTTGCGGTCGATCATCTCGCTGCGCTTCACGGCGTCCATGGTGATGTCATATTCAGTGTAATCGACGCCCTTGCTATCCAGCAGGCGTTTGGCGCGGGTGCAATATCCGCAGAACATCCTGGTGTAGATTTCGACCTTCGGCATTGTGGCGATTGCGACCCTTATGTTGGATTTGTGATGGCTGATGGCAGGACTTGAACCCGCACGCACGATACCTATCTCAATTTCCGACGATGCGCGAGGTGCATCGTTGTTCCGGGGCGCCGGTTGCGGGCCCCGGTAATGTTCAAATTGCTCCATGGAGGATTTGCAGAAAATGAACCGTCTCGATTTCACCCCCTATCGCCGCTCTACCGTTGGTTTCGATCATCTGTTCGACCTGCTGGAGAAGCAGGCGCGCAATTCCGGGGGCGATAATTACCCGCCATTCAATATCGAGCGCCGCGATACAGACCAGTATCGCATAACGCTGGCCGTCGCCGGCTTCCGCTCGCAAGACCTGGATATTACGGCGCAGCAGAACCTGCTTGTGGTGCAGGGTCGCAAGCGCGAAGAACAGCCGGAAGGCGACATGCTGCATCTCGGCATCGCCAATCGTGGCTTCGAGCGCCGCTTCGAACTGGCCGACCACGTGCGCGTTGAACATGCCGATCTGGCAGACGGCCTGCTGGTGATCGACCTTGTCCGGGAAATTCCGGAGGCGATGAAGCCGAAGAAAATTGCCATTGGTGGCCAGACCAAGCTGGAAGTGGTCAAGGATGGCGATGGAGGCCAGGCCGACGCGGCCTGATCCGATACGCAGCTAGCCAAACGCAAAAAAGATTGGGGGCGGGCCTGAAAAGGCACCGCCCCCTCGGTGACGGGCACCGACATGCTGCCTAATCCAATTCTCTGGGTCGCTATCAAGAGTTGGATTAGGCAGCTAGCACAAGCCGATCACATCGCTGAAGCCCCTGCCAAAGGCTGCATGTTCGGTTGAATTCAGATTGAAAATTTACCCAAACACCGTGGGTTAGCCACAGCACCTAACAATTGTTGGGATTAAACCCCCGCAAACACGCTTTGGCAAGGGAATTTTCCTACGCCATTACAAAAAGTTGGAGCTTGGTCCTATACGAGGCGCGATTGCTGGAGCGCTGCAGCAATAAAGCCGGCAAAAAGTGGATGCGGATCGAAGGGCTTGCTCTTGAGTTCGGGGTGGAACTGCACGCCGACAAACCAGGGATGATCGGGCCTTTCGACGATTTCCGGCAGCAAGCCGTCCGGTGACATGCCAGAGAATACCAGCCCCCCGGCCTCCAGCCTGTCCTTATAGGCCGAATTGACTTCATAACGGTGACGATGCCGTTCAGAGATGTGCGTCGCACCGCCATAAAGTTGCGAGACGCGGCTGTTGCCCGACAATACCGCTTCATAGGCGCCAAGCCGCATGGTCCCGCCCAGATCGGTATCGGCAGATCGCTGCTGCAGGCCTTCCTTGCTCATCCATTCGGTAATGATGCCGACAACGGGTTCGCTGGTTTCGCCAAATTCGGTGGAGGATGCCGCGGCGATCCCGGCGGTGTTTCGCGCAGCTTCGATGCAGGCCATCTGCATCCCCAGGCAGATGCCAAAGAAGGGTACGCCGCGTTCACGGGCAAAGCGCACGCTGGCGATTTTCCCTTCCGAGCCGCGCTCGCCAAATCCGCCTGGTACAAGGATGCCGTGCATCGGCTCGAGCTGCGCGGCAATATCGCTGTCATCCTGCTCGAAAATCTCTGCATCGATCCATTTGATGCGGACCCTGACCCGGTTGGCCATGCCGCCATGGACCAGCGCTTCATTGAGCGATTTGTAGGCATCGGGAAGGCCGACATATTTACCCACCACGCCAATGGTCACTTCACCTTCCGGATTATCGTAACGGTCCATGATGTCGTCCCAGATCGCAAGATCGGGACTCTTGGCGCTCTCGAGCAGGCCGAAATGGCGCAACACCTCGGCATCCAGGCCTTCGCCGTGATATTGCAGCGGCACCGCGTAAATGCTCGATGCGTCCAGAGCCTGAATGACGGCTTCCTTGCGAACGTTGCAGAACAGGGCAATCTTGGCCCTCTCTGTTTCAGGCAAGGGATGTTCGCAGCGGCAAAGCAGCACGTTCGGCTGCACACCCAGACTGGTCAGTTCGCGTACCGAGTGCTGCGTGGGCTTGGTCTTCAACTCACCTGCAGCCGAGATATAGGGCACCAGAGTAACGTGAACCAGACAGGTCTGGTCAACCGGCAAATCGTTACGCAACTGGCGAATGGCTTCGATAAAGGGCAGGCTTTCGATATCGCCCACCGTGCCGCCGATTTCGCACAGGATGAAATCGTGGTCGTCCTGATCGTCAAGTGCGAACTGCTTGATGGCATCGGTGACATGCGGGATGACCTGCACTGTCGCGCCAAGATAGTCCCCGCGCCGCTCCTTTGCGATGATGTCGCGATAAACGCGGCCCGAGGTGATATTGTCGCTCTGACGCGCGGAGACGCCGGTAAAGCGTTCATAATGCCCCAGATCTAGGTCGGTCTCGGCCCCGTCGTCGGTCACATAGACTTCGCCGTGCTGATAGGGGCTCATCGTCCCCGGATCGACGTTGAGATAGGGATCGAATTTCCGGATGCGGACCTTGTAGCCACGCGCCTGCAGGAGGGCAGCGAGGCTCGCTGCCATCAGTCCCTTGCCAAGCGATGAGACCACGCCGCCGGTGATGAAAATGTACCGCGCCATGGGAGTCGGGCTGTAGGGACTGAATCGGATTCGTGGCAAGCCACGAAATGCGAATATTCACGATTGTTCCACTGTCTCGGCGATATCGCGGGACGAGTGGCGGAAAATCTACTCGGCTACTCCCGAGAGCGTGTCGTCTTCAGCCGGGGCAGGTGCTGCCTCTGCCGGAGTTGCGCCCACAAGCGCATCCCCACCGGCCTGCGCCGGTTCCGATGTCACGCTGCGATCAAGCGTATCGTCGATTTCGCGGCCGGATGTCGCATTGATGGCAACCGCAGCCAGTGCGATCGAAAGCATCACGAACATGACCGCCAGCCACTTGGTGGTCCTGGTCAGGAAATCCGCCGCGCCTCGCGCAGACATCAGGCCACCGGGGCTACCGCCCCCGCCAATACCCAATCCGCCACCTTCGGAGCGCTGCATCAGCACGACGCAGACGAGGGAAAAGGCGACAATCGCCTGGACAACGGTCAGGAACAGAAAAAGGCTCATCGGATCAATCCAGATAAATTCAGGCTGCTATCTAGGCGTGCACTCGCCCCGGGGCAAGTTTCAGTCTTCACCGGCTTCTGCAGCGGCAACAATAATGCCCAGGAAGCTCTCTGCCGTCAGGCTCGCTCCGCCGACAAGCGCACCGCCCACTTCGTCTGCAGCGAGAAGTTCTGCTGCGTTGTCGGGCTTTACCGAACCACCATAGAGGATGCGGACGCCTGCGCCATCTTCATCGCCATAAATTCCCTGCACCACCTTGCGTATCGAACGATGCATCGCCCCGATATCGTCCACGGTGGGAGTGCGCCCGGTACCGATGGCCCAGACCGGCTCATACGCGACGGTTACCTTCTCGGCGACGCCTTCGCCTGTCGGAAGCGATGCCTTGAGCTGTTTGGCGACGACGCTCTCGGCCTTGCCTGCGTCACGTTGCTCCTCGGTCTCGCCGACGCAGACAATCACATTCATGCCCGAAGCCAAAACGGCTTCGGCCTTGGCCTTCACGTCGGCATCACTTTCGCCATGGTCGGCCCGGCGCTCGCTATGGCCCACAATGGTAAAACCTGCACCTGCGTCCTTGAGCATTGCGGCGGAGATATCGCCGGTATGCGCGCCGCCATCTGCCGGATGGCAATCCTGTGCGCCCACCCCGATCAGCGTGGCTTCCTTGCGTGTTGCGTGGATCAGGGTGGCAGGCGGAGCCAGCGCCACTTCGACCTTGATGAGCCGTTCGGCTGCGCGATCGATTGCGCGGGCTTCGGCCAGCATGGCGCGTGTGCCATGCATTTTCCAGTTACCGACAATATAGGGGCGCTGGGCCATCAAATTACCTTAGAGTAACAGATCCTAGAATTTTCACCCGGCATTGGCGGGGAAATCCCCTGCCCGCTAGAGCGCCGCGTCCGGCTTGTCAAAGAAGCTTTTCCACATTGTCGGCAATGCATCTTCGCCTGTTGCGGGCGCGCCGCAGGAGAGATAAAGCGCCTGCCACGAACCTAAAACGAGAACTCTTCCACCCATGCTCCAGCTATTCCGCAATTTCTTCAAATCGAAGCTTGGTATCGTTGTTACCCTGGCTTTCCTGGCACTGATCGCATTTGCCTTTGCCAGCTCGGACGTGGCCAATACCGGCACCTTCGGCGGTGTAACGGGCGGAGATCGCGTAGCGCTGGTGGGCGAGCGCCGGATCGATGCGGCAGACCTCTCGGTCCGCACGAGCGATGCGGTCAACAGGATGCGGCAGGATGATCCTACCATGTCGATCGAGGGTTTCATCACCAATGGCGGGATGCAGGAAGTGCTGGATGCGGTCATCGGCCGCGCCGCTATCGCAGAACTGGCCCATATGGCCGGCCTTCGCGCCGGGCAGCGCCTGGTAGATAGCGAAATCGTAAAGAATCCCAATTTGCGAGCGGCAGACGGGAGCTTCAATGCCGAAGGCTTCCGCAGCGCGCTGCGCCAGCAGGGCATAAGCGAGGAAATGTTCCGGGGCGACCTCGCATTAGGCCTCTACGCCCAGCAAATGGTTACCCCGGCGACGCTCGCCCCGCAAATACCTACCAGCCTCGCCAGGCGCTACACCGCCCTTCGGCTGGAAACCCGCAGCGGCAATATCGCTGCATTCGAGGCCAGTGCCTATCTTCCCGAAGGCAATCCCACCCAGGCACAGGTGCAATCCTATTACGATGCGAATAGCAGCGATTATGTTCGTCCCGAGCGCAGGGTCATCCGCTTTGCCAGCTTTGGAGAGGAAGCATTCGGCGATCTTCCCACTCCCACGAGTGCGCAAGTCGCCGAACGCTATGAACGTGATCGGGCGCTGTATCAGGAACGCGAACTGCGCAGCTTTACCCAGTTGATCACCACAACGCAGGCCGCCGCCCAGGCAATTGTCAATGAAGTCAATGGCGGCATGAGCCTGGAAGCCTCCGCGCGAAGCAAGGGGCTGAGCACTTCCACCATCCCCGCCATCACCGCCGACGATCTGTTGGGATCGACTTCGCGCAGCGTTACCGATGCCGCCTTTGCTGCCTCGCAAGGCGCCCTTTCCGTACCCGCACAAGGCGGCCTTGGCTGGTATGTCCTGCGCGTTGATTCGATCGATCGTGTTGCCGGTCGCAGCCTGCAGGACATGACGCCGGAAATCACCGAAACGCTGCGGGCCGAACAGCGCCGCATTGCACTCAACGATGCGACCGCGCGGATTGAGGACGAGTTTACCGGCGGGCGCAGCCTTTCGGAAGTAGCCCAGGAACTGGGCCTCGAGATCACCACCACAAGCCCCATCACAGCGGCTGGTCAGGTCTATAATACGCCCGAGGCCGCGCCTGCCATCCTTCGTCCGGTATTGGAGGTGGCATTCGAAATGAACGAGGCAGACCCCCAACTGGCCGAAGTGATCCCTGGCCAGGCTTTCCTGATCTTCGATGTGTCGCAGATCACCAGGTCCTCGGTCGCCCCGCTCGCTGAAATCCGGGAGAATGTCACCGATGCCTGGCGAACCGCAGAAGGCATGAAGGCTGCAGGGGCAGCGGCGCGCCGTGTGATCGAGCGTGTCAATGGCGGTTCATCCTTGACTGCCGCCGCTGCTGCTGAAGAAATGACCATGCAAGCACCGAACGCCCTGACATTGAGCCGTGCCGAGATTGAGCGCACGCCCAACATTCCGCGCCCGATTGCCTTGTTCTTCTCCATGGCGAAGGGCACGATCAAGCCGCTCGAAACGCCGGAGGCCGGCGCATGGTTCGTGGTCCAGCTCAATGATATCGTAACGCCTGAAGTGCTGGACAACGATCCTGCACTGCTGACTACAAGCGCCCAGTTGCTGCCACTGCTCCCGGACGAATATGCCGTGCAGTTCGTGGCTGCTGTCCAGGACGAACTTGAAATCGAAATCAACCAGGTCGCAATTGATGCTGTCGAAGCGCAGTTGACCGGCCGCACCATCAATTGAGGAGGCGGTTCTGACGAGCGTAGCCGCCCACCCCGCTGGCCTTGAGAATGTCGACGCCGCGCATGCCAGCCTGTCCGCCGGGGCGCATTCGCTCGTCTGGCGCAAACTGGTGGCCGATACCGAAACGCCGGTGGGGGCCGCGCTCAAGCTGATCGAGGCCGGGCGCGGGGATTTCCTGCTGGAATCGGTCGAGGGCGGCGAGGTTCGCGGACGTTATTCGCTGTTGGGTCTCGATCCCGATCTGATGTTTCGTGCCACCGGCGCGGCGTGCGAAGTCAACACGAACTGGCAGCATGATCGCGAGGCCTTCATCGCGCTCGAGAATGACAGCCTGAACGAGCTGCGCGCACTCGCTGCCTCCTGCCGGATCGACGCCATTCCATCGGCTCTGCCCCCTGCCCTTGCGTGTCTGGTGGGGTATTTTGGATATGAGACCATCGGCCTGGTCGAAAAGCTCCCGCGCGCACCGCAAAGTGATCTGGCTCTGCCCGACATGCTGTTCGCGCGTCCGACACTGGTGCTGGTGTTCGACAACCTGTCGGATACGCTGTTCTGCATCGCACCGCTGTGGGCGGATGGCAACGATCCAGGCCGAGCGATCGAGCGAGCAGGCGAGCGGATCGACGAAGTCCTGCGCAAGCTGGGTGAGGCAACACCGGCGCAAGAACGTGCGTTCGACTTACCAACGATGGAACTCGATGCGGTCATGGACCCTGCCGAATACCGGCGGATCGTGCTCGAGGCGAAGGAATACATCACCGCCGGCGACATCTTCCAGGTGGTGCTGGCGCAGCGTTTCACCTGCCCCTTCCCGCTTCCCCCATTCGCGCTCTACCGCGCATTGCGGCGCGTGAATCCCTCGCCATTCCTCTATTTCCTCGACCTGCCCGGCTTCGCAGTTGTCGGATCGAGCCCGGAAATCCTTGTGCGTGTGCGCGACGGCGAAGTGACCATCCGTCCCATCGCCGGAACCCGCCCGCGCGGCAAGACCGAGGAGGAAGACAGGGAAAACGAACGCAGCCTGCTGGCCGATCCCAAGGAATGCGCCGAGCATCTGATGCTGCTCGATCTGGGCCGCAACGACGTCGGCCGCGTAGCAAGCGCCGACAGCGTGAAGGTGACCTCAAGCTTCGCGATCGAGCGTTACAGCCATGTGATGCACATCGTCAGCAATGTGGTAGGCCGCCTTGCGGACGATCACGATGCGCTGGACGCCCTCTTTGCTGGTTTCCCGGCGGGCACCGTGTCGGGCGCGCCCAAAGTCCGCGCCTGCCAGATTATCGCCGAGCTCGAGCCGGAGACGCGCGGTCCCTACGCGGGTGGCGTAGGCTATTTCGCGCCCGATGGATCGGTCGACAGCTGCATCGTCCTGCGCACGGCGGTGGTAAAGGACGGCGTCATGCACGTTCAGGCCGGGGCCGGTATCGTCGCCGACAGCGATCCGGACTATGAGGCAGCCGAATGCCGCTACAAGGCGGGCGCATTGGTCGCGGCAGCAAATGAGGCGGCCCGCGTTGCTGGCGAGGCAGGCTTCGGACAGTGATTGTATCGCAAAAATCGATTGTCCCGCTTGGCCTGCTTGTCCTTACCCTCTCAGCCTGCGAAGCGCGGGTCGATACCGAGGAGTCGGCGGTTGCCGACCAGGTCATTCAACATGAGCAGAACCCGACCGACTGCGATCCTGTCATCTTCGAGGAAATACCGCTGACGCATTGCATCGCCACGACGCAAGCGCACAATATCCGCATGGTGCTCGCCAATGCCGATGGCGAGCCTTTCCGCAGTTTTGCAGCTTATGCCGCAGCTCGTCCTGCCAACGCCGCGCCCGTCGCATTCGCGATGAATGGCGGCATGTTCGGCGGGGACGGCGATCCGGTCGGTTACTACGTTGAGAACGGCGAACGGCTGCAAGCGCTCGATCGCGAAGAAGGTGATGGCGATTTTTACAGGCTGCCCAATGGCGTCTTCTTCGGCGAAACCAGCGAAAACTGGTCCGTCTACAATACCGATCGTTTTTATAACGACGTGTCGAGCCGCCCCGATTTTGGCACCCAGTCCGGCCCCATGCTGGTGTTGAGGGGTGAATTGCATGCGGGACTTGATCCTGACAGCGCTTCCCTGGCCATTCGCAACGGCGTCGGCATAGACCCCGCAGGCCGGGCGCATTTCGTGATCAGCGAGGAACCTGTCAGCTTTGAACGCTTTGCCCGCTATTTCCGCGATGTGATCGGCACCCCCAATGCGCTCTACCTGGATGGCACCGTATCACAATTGTGGGACCCTGCGCGCGAACGCATGGATAATCGCGCTCCCATCGGTCCGATGATCGTGGTGGAAATGCGCGAGGATTCCCAATAAGGGCGCTACCCATGATCCTGGTAATCGATAATTACGACAGCTTTACCTTCAACCTGGTCCACTATGTGATGGAACTGGGTGCAGAAGTTGTGGTGAAGCGCAATGATGCCATCACGGTGGAAGAGGCGATTGCGATGAAACCGCAAGGCATCCTCCTTTCCCCCGGTCCCTGCACGCCCAATGAGGCTGGCATCAGCCTGCCGCTGGTGGGTGCCTGTGCAGAAGCGAAGATTCCCTTGCTGGGCGTTTGCCTGGGGCACCAGTCGATCGGCCAGTACTTTGGCGGCAAGGTCGTTCGCGGCGGTCTCATGCATGGCAAGACCAGCCTTGTCGACCACAACAATACCGGAGTTTTCGAAGGCATCCCCTCGCCCTACACCGCCACGCGCTATCATTCGCTGATCGTGGAGGACATTCCCGATTGCCTGGTGGTCAACGCGACCAGCGAAACGCCGGGGCTGGACGGCACCGCCGTCATGGGCTTCTACCACAAGGACCTGCCGATCCACGGTGTGCAATTCCACCCGGAGAGCATCGCCACCGAACACGGCCATGCCCTGCTCGCCAATTTCCTGAAGCTTTGCGGAATCAATGTGAAGGAAGTGGCGTGAGCCTCTCCATGTCCGAAGCCGAAGCGCTGTTCGCGCGCATGCTCGATGGCGAGATGGCGGAAGATGAAATCCGCGAAACCTTGGTCGAACTGGCGGACCGGGGCGAGACTGCACAGGAAATTGCCGGGGCCGCCAAGGCCATGCGCGACCGCATGTTGCGCGTAAGCGGACCGGAAAATGCCATCGACGTCTGCGGCACCGGCGGTGACGGGCAGCATTCACTCAATATTTCCACCGCGACGTCGCTGGTGGTCGCTGCATGCGATGTGCCGGTGGCCAAGCATGGCAATCGTGCGGCGAGCTCGAAAGCTGGTGCAGCCGATACACTGGAGGCTTTGGGGCTCGACCTCGACAAGGTTGGCGAAGTCTCGGAACAAGCGCTGGGTGATCTCGGGATCACCTTCCTTTTCGCCCAGGCGCACCACCCGGCGATGAAATATGTCATGCCGATCCGCAAGGCGTTGGGCCGGCGAACGATCTTCAATCTGCTCGGACCTTTGGCAAATCCCGCCGGGATCACTCGCCAATTCGTCGGCATCGCTTCGCCCGATCTGGTCGAAACCTATCGCGACGCAATGAAGCTGCTGGGTATGCAGCGGGCAATGATCGTTTCGGGAATGGAAGGGCTGGATGAAATTTCCATCGCCGGTCCCACACGCATCGCGACCATCGGGCTCGACGGTTTTGGCGATCAGGTCACGCCCGAGGACGCAGGCCTGCAGCGCCATCCGCTTGAAGCCGTGCGCGGCGGCGATGCCGAATACAATGCGGCTGCCCTTCGCCGCCTCATGGATGGTGAAAAGGGTGCCTATCGCGATGCCGTGCTGCTCAACGCTGCCGGTGCGCTGATCGTCGCAGGCGAGGCCAGGGGCTGGAGGGAAGGCGTCGAGGAAGCCGCCGAAGCCATCGACAAGGGTCTCGCCAAGGCGCTGCTCGATTGCTGGATCGCGGCAACGAAATGACCAACAAGCTGATCGAAATCTGCGACACCAAGCGCGGGGAAGTCGCTGCACGCAAGGCCAATGCCAGTGTGGGCGAGCTTGACCGGCGCGCATCGGAGCAAAGCACCCCGCGCGGTTTTCGCAAGGCGCTGGAAGCCAAGGCAGCAACCGGTTTCGGCCTGATTGCCGAGATCAAGAAGGCCAGCCCCTCCAAAGGGCTGATCCGCGCCGACTTCCATCCTGCCCAGCACGCGGCCGATTACGCCAAAGGTGGCGCAGCCTGCCTGTCGGTGCTCACCGACGCACCATATTTCCAGGGGCATGAGGACTATCTGATCGCAGCGCGTGCCGCCTGCGATCTGCCGGTGATCCGCAAGGATTTCATGGTCGATCCATGGCAGGTCGCCGAATCCCGCGCCATCGGGGCCGATGCGATCCTCATCATTGTCGCTGCGCTGGAAGATGCGCTCATGGCGGAAATCGAAGCCGCCGCCATCGAACGCGGCATGGATGTGCTGGTCGAAGTGCACGACGAGGCAGAAATTGAGCGCGCCGCACGCCTGCAATCGCGACTGATCGGCGTGAACAACCGCGACCTGCGGACATTTACCACCGATCTGGCCACCACGGAACGCTTGGCTCCGCTGGCGCCGGAAGGCACGCTGTTGGTCGGCGAAAGCGGCATAAACGGCCACGCAGACTGCCAGCGCCTCGCCGCGTCGGGTGTTCGCTGCTTCCTTGTTGGCGAGAGCCTCATGCGACAGGCCGATGTAACAGCGTCGACGCGGGAACTTCTTGGTCAAACTCTCTAGCCCGACAGCATTCCTACTGCCCTAAGCGAAGAAAATCTGGCATGGGGCGGCGCATGAGCAAACTGACCCATCTTGACGAGAGCGGTGCGGCACGCATGGTCGATGTCGGCCAAAAGCCGCAGACGCAGCGTTCCGCCACTGCATCAGGCCGTATCCGCATGTCTCCTGCGACCTTGCAGGCGGTTCGCGACGGATCCGGCCCGAAGGGCGATGTCCTGTCTACTGCCCGAATTGCGGGGATCATGGCCGCCAAGAAGACGGGCGATCTCATCCCCATGTGCCATCCGCTGGCGCTCGATACGGTGAGCCTGGATTTCACCTTTGAGGACGATGCCATCGCAGCCACCGCCCGCGCGGCGCTGACGGGCAAGACCGGGGTCGAGATGGAAGCCCTGACCGCCGTCTCCATTGCGCTCCTCACGATTTACGACATGGCCAAGGCGCTTGAGAAGGGCATGGTGATCGAACAGGTGCGGCTGATCGAGAAGACAGGCGGCAAAAGCGGCAACTGGCGCGCGGAATGAGCCTGTCTCCGCCGATTCCTCTTGAGCAAGCGCAGCTGCGTCTGCTCGACATGATCCGGTGTACGGAACAGCACCTGCGCCCACTGGCGGATTCCGATGGGTATTATCTCGCCAATGACCTCCACGCGCACCGGACTCAACCTGCTGCCGATCTGTCAGCCATGGACGGTTATGTCGTGCGCGAGGATGATCTTTCTGGACCCTGGCAGGTTGTTGGAGAAAGCGCAGCAGGGCACCCCTTCGCCGCCAACCTGGAGAGTGGCCAAGCTATCCGCATTTCCACCGGCGCGTTGATGCCCGATCATGGCGGAGCCGTGCTGCTGCAGGAAAACGCAGCGCGCGACGGCGATCGCTTGTCGCTGAACGGCGAAGGTGATCCCACCACGCGCCATATCCGCCGCAAGGGCTTCGATTTTCGCGAAGGCGACCTGCTTCTCAGGACGGGCACGCGGATGAATCCGGCACGCATCGCTCTGGCGATTTCCGCAGGTCATGCGAATGGCGCGTTCAACCAGCTTCCAAAGGTCGCGATCATCGATAGCGGTGACGAGCTGGCAAGCGATCCTGCCGCCGCGGCACGCCACCAGATTCCGGCGAGCAATGGGGACATGCTGGCCGCGATGGTGGCGCCTTACGTATCCGAAGTCGTCCGGCTCGGCCCGGTCAAGGATCGGCTGGAGGACCTGCTCGCCGCACTTGACGGGACAGAAGGCTGCACCTTCGTTGTGACCAGCGGCGGTGCATCGGTGGGAGACCACGACCTGGTGCGCCCGGCCCTCGAGCAATGGGGTGCCACGATCGATTTCTGGCGTATCGCCATCAAGCCGGGAAAGCCGCTGATGGTGGCACGGAAGGGCAAGCAGACCATTCTCGGCCTGCCGGGCAATCCGGTCAGCTCTTACGTCACGGCATTTCTCTTTCTACTCCCGGCGTTGCGGCAAATGGCCGGAGCCGCAAATGCATTGCCCCAAACGGTCGCACTTTCTCTCGACGGAGAACTGCCTGCGGTTGGCAAGCGCACCGAATTCGTGCGCGCGCAACTGGCAGGCGGCAAGGCGATACCGGTTTCCGAACAGGATTCGAATGCCCTTCTGGCGCTCTCGCGCGCCGACATGCTGATCCGCCGCGACATCGATGCCGGACCGGCCAATGAAGGCGATATGGTCGGATGCTATCTGCTCCAAAATGGGGGAATCGCTTGACTTGAGCGATTCTGTTTCATACTTGTTCCTTATTCGTTCACGTATTGGAACGAAAACCGTGTTGAACGGACTATTGAGGGGAACAACCCATGTTGACCGCCAAGCAACGTGAATTGCTGATCTACATCCAGAGGAAGCTGGAAGATTCAGGGATCTCGCCTTCGTTCGAGGAAATGAAGGAAGCGCTCGATCTGAAGAGCAAATCCGGCGTACACCGTCTGATATCTGCGCTGGAGGAGCGCGGCTTCATCCGCCGCCTGCCCAATCGTGCGCGCGCTCTGGAGGTACTCAAACAGCCTGACGATGTGGCGGCAAGCCGGGCGACACCTGCCAATGACGCAGTCGGCGGTGTTGTCACACCCCCACGCGCGATGCCTGCCGCGGCCAATGACGTGATCGAGGTTCCGTTGCATGGTCGCATCGCTGCCGGTGCCCCGATAGAGGCGCTGGAGGGCAGCCAGTCTCTCCCCGTTCCTGCAGCGCTCTTGGGTGCCGGTGAGCATTATGCACTCGAAGTCTCCGGCGATTCCATGATCGAGGCGGGCATCTTCGATGGCGATTATGCGCTGGTCAGGAAGACCAATACTGCCCGCGATGGCGAGATTGTGGTCGCGCTGGTCCGCAACGAGGAAGCCACGCTCAAATATCTCCGACATGAAAACGGCATGATCCGGCTTGATCCCGCCAATGCCTCCCATGATCCGCAGTTCTATGCCGATCATGAGGTGCAGGTACAGGGCAAGCTGGCGGGCTTGCTGCGCCGTTACCACTGATTTGCGGTTTGGACGCGGGCGGGGATATCAGTCCCGTCCCTGCCCGCTCCACCACCCATGTTGCCCCTGGCTTGCGGCGACGCTTTCCAGCCTTGGCCCGTCGAGGATGATGGCAAGCCCGCCGGTCTCCTCCAGCAACCGGCGATCCGCCTTGAGCCAGCGTGGCTGGCAGGAGCGCGGCAACCAGCGGTCTGAAACAACGATATCGGCGCGCTCGCATGCTGCCGCCAGGGCCCGTTCGGGAACACGGTTGCGGCTTCTGCCCATGAGGACATGCCAATCTCGCCCTGCACGGGTGAGTGTCAGGACGCAAAAATCGATCGAACATTCCGCGTCTGGCCAGTCCTCCACTGTTGTCGGCTCACCCTCAACACCGGCGAGTTCCATCAGATTGTCGCGCGCATAGTCACTGCGGCTTTCGCGCAGGACCAGCAGCCTCTCACCGTCCAATGTGATCCCGACATGCCGCCCGTCGCCCGAAATCAGAAGGTCAGGCACAGGCGTTGTCAGGAGCATGACAATGGCTCCGACAACCGGCACAAAGCCATACAACCGCGCACGTCCCTGCCACAGCGCAATCCAAAGCCCCCCGATCAGGAAAAGTCCGAAGGTTGCCAGACCCATCTGTGGCATCAGTTTCACTGCACCTGGCTGTCCCGCGGTGAAATGGGCAATCGCCAGCAAGAGATCGAGCGACTTTCCGGCCAGCCACCAGATCGGCGCTCCGGCACCGATGATATCGAGCAGCAAAGCCAGCGCGATGAGCGGCATGGAAACAAAGGTCACCAGCGGAATGGCTACCACATTGGCGAGCGCACCATAAACGCCGGCCCGATGGAAGTGAAACAGCACGATGGGCATAAGGGCAATTTCGATAACGAGGCCTGTCACCAGCAGCATGAAGGCCGCGCGCGCCATGCGTCTCCACCAGGCCTCCTCCCTTGGTGAGAGGAATCTCCGCACAGGAGCCGCGCCATGCAGGGCCACTATCGTGATAACGGCGGCAAAACTCATCTGGAAGCTGGGTCCTACGAGGGATTCGGGCCAGAGCAGCAGCACGAAGAACGCGGCCACCGCCACCATCCGCATGGACAGCGCGTCCCTGCCCATGGCTAATGCGCCGAGTACAAGCATCGCCGCCACGCAACTGCGCACTGTGGGTACCTGTGCGCCGGT
Organism: Erythrobacter sp.; assembly: GCA_024642335.1. Lineage (GTDB taxonomy): Bacteria > Pseudomonadota > Alphaproteobacteria > Sphingomonadales > Sphingomonadaceae > Alteraurantiacibacter. The sequence continues at coordinate 19,777 of JAHEBH010000025.1, read as the reverse complement.
GAGCAGCGTGTAGCCAATGCCCGCCAACGCTGCGACTGCCGCCGCAAGCACAGGTAGTCGCACACGCAAGGTAAGCCAGGGCCACAGCGCCAGCAGCCGAATTGCCAGCAAATAGGTAGCAGCAATCACCGCGCTGACGTGCAAGCCGCTGATCGACAGCAGATGGGTAAGCCCGGCATCACGCATGGCATCTTCGTCCGCTGAAGGGATTGCACCCCGGTCTCCGCTGGCAAAGGCCGCTGCGATAGCACCCGGTGCGCCGTCCAGCCTGCTCGTGACATGGCCCGACAGGCTCCGCTGCGCCTTGGACAGCAGATCCTGCCGCTCGCCGGCCTCCAGCAGCTCGATCTCGCCGGTGGAACTGCCTGTCGCGGAAAGCCCTTCAAACCAGGCGGTGCGGGAAAAATTGTAACCACCGGGCAGCATCGGCGGCGCCGGGGGCATGAGGCGCGCATCGAAGCGGACAAGCGCACTTTCGCGAAAATGTTCGCGATCGAATTCGCTCGGGACATTGACGCGGATCTTGATCGGCTCGCGGTCTTCGGGATGCCGCATGGCAATCACCAGGCGCACCCGATCTTGCGCGGGTTGCTCAATCCGTTCCAGCACGCGGCCGTCGAAACGGCCACTCAGAGGTTGGGCGATCCCGGGCGCGCCGACCACTTCGGACCTCAGCCAGATCGTGCAAATGCCCGCAGCGAAGAGCAGGCCAACACACACACACGACCACAACAGGCGATTGCGCCCTTCCCTCCCCCGCCACAGCGCAGCTGCCAACAAGGCGAAACACACGCCCGCAGCAATGGCGACAACCCATTGAATTGGATTTGGCAGGACGAACCAGGCGGCGATCCCTAAGGCAAAAGCCACAACCAGCCACGGCGCACGTTCAAACCCGGCAGTCTCAAGAAATTGCTCGATTGCATCGCCTGCGCTGGACAAAGAGACGCGCTTTCGCCAATGCGTATGCCGCAACGCAGCATCGGGCGCTTCTTCCCCCAGGGGAACCAACGGTGTCCGGCCGGTTGCCATGAGAGAATAGGACAGGATTCAAGGACATATGGCAAGCACCAGCGCATCAGGGACAGGCGCCGACCGGCCCGTTGTCACGCGCTTTGCGCCATCGCCAACCGGATTCCTGCATATCGGCAATGCCCGGACCGGCCTGTTTTCCTGGCTCTACGCCCGTCACCACGGCGGCAAGGCGCTGCTCCGGATCGAGGATACTGACAAGCAGCGCAGCACGCAGGAAGCGATCGATGTGATCCTCGACGGGCTCGACTGGCTTGGTCTCGATTTTGACGGCGAGACCGTGTTTCAGTCCCAACGCGCCGATCGCCACGCGGAGGTTGCCTACAAATTGCTTGAAGCGGGGCGTGCCTACAAATGCTTTGCTACGACGGAAGAGCTCGCCGAAATGCGCGAGCAGCAAAAGGCGGCAAAGCAGCCCATGCGCTATGATGGTCGCTGGCGCGATCGCGATCCTTCGGAGGCCCCCGAAGGTGCCCCCTTCACCGTGCGCATTAAGTCCGAGACTTCCGGCGAAACGGTGATCGAGGATGCCGTGCAGGGCCGCGTGGCGGTCAAGAACGCTGAAATCGACGATTTCATCCTGCTGCGCGCCGACGGAACGCCCACCTATATGCTCGCCGTGGTCGTCGACGACATGGACATGGGCTGCACCCACATCATCCGCGGCGATGACCATCTCAATAACGCCTTCCGCCAGTTGCAGGTCATCAAGGCCATGCAGGGGATCGAGGACGGATGGCATGAGCCGACCTATGCCCACATCCCGCTGATCCACGGCAATGACGGTGCCAAGCTGTCCAAACGCCACGGCGCACTGGGCGTCGATGCCTACCGCGACGAACTGGGAATTCTTCCCGAAGCGCTGTTCAATTACCTGCTGCGCCTGGGCTGGGGCCATGGCGACAAGGAAGATTTTACGCGCGAGGAGGCCATTGCCCTGTTCGATCTTCCGGGCGTCAACAAAGGGCCAAGCCGCTTCGACATGAAGAAGCTGCTCAACATGAATGGCAACTACATTCGCGCAGCCGACGATGCCCGCCTGGCGAAGATCGCAGCCGAACGGCTCGGCCCTCACGCAGACGTTGCATTGCTGACCGAAGCCATGCCGGTGCTGAAGACGCGCGCCCGTGACATGAATGAACTGGCCGATGGCTCCGCCTTTCTGTTCAAGACGAGGCCACTGGATCTGACCGACCAGGCAAGCGAGTTGCTCGATGAGGAGGCGCGCGCTCGGTTGACGGTGATTTCCGCGCGCCTGAGCACCGAATCAGACTGGACAATCGAGGCGTTGGAGGCCAATCTGAAAGCTTATTCAGAGGAGCTCGGCCTGGGCCTGGGCAAACTCGCACAGCCGCTTCGTGCGGCGCTCACGGGGCAAACCACCTCGCCGGGTATTTTCGACGTTTTGGCACTTCTGGGCCGGGAAGAAAGCCTCGCGCGCATCGATGCGCAGGCCGCTGGCTGACACGCAAGGAGACACGAATTGGCGGACAAGAAGGCACAGCTCACCATCGGCGGTGAAACCTGGAACTTCCCCATCATGGAAGGAAGCACCGGCCCCGATGTGGTCGATATCCGCAAGCTCTATGCCTCGACAGGTGCCTTCACTTACGATCCGGGCTTCACCTCCACTGCCAGCTGCGAAAGCGCGCTGACCTATATCGATGGCGATGAAGGTGTCCTGCTGCATCGCGGCTATCCGATCGGTCAACTGGCCGAACATTCGAACTTCATGGAAGTCTCCTACCTGTTGCTCAACGGCGAATTGCCCAATGCCGGTGAACTGGCTGATTTCGAGAACACGATCAGCCGGCACACCATGCTGCACGAACAGCTGATGACCTTCTATCGCGGTTTCCGCCGCGACGCGCATCCGATGGCAGTGATGTGCGGCGTGGTGGGTGCGCTGTCAGCCTTCTATCACGACAGCACCGATATTTCGGACCCCGAACATCGCCGTATTTCGAGCCACCGTCTGATCGCCAAGATGCCCACCATCGCGGCGATGGCCTACAAATATGCCGTCGGCCAGCCATTCATGTATCCGGACAATTCGCTCAGCTATACGGGCAATTTCCTGCGCATGACCTTCGGCGTTCCGGCCGAAAACTATGAGATTCACCCGGCGGTGGAAAAGGCGATGGACCGGATCTTCATCCTCCATGCCGACCACGAGCAGAACGCCTCGACCTCGACCGTCCGGCTGGCGGGTTCCTCGGGCGCCAATCCGTTCGCATGCATCGCGGCGGGCATTGCCTGCCTGTGGGGTCCGGCGCATGGCGGCGCGAACGAGGCCTGCCTCAACATGTTGCGTGAAATCGGAACGCCGGACCGCATCCCTCACTATATCGAACGCGCCAAGGACAAGAACGACCCGTTCCGCCTGATGGGCTTCGGCCACCGCGTGTACAAGAATTACGATCCGCGTGCGACGGTGATGCAGAAGACGGTCCGCGAAGTGTTCGATGCTCTCAACGTCACCGACCCGATCTTCGAAGTCGCCCTGCAGCTTGAGGAAATGGCGCTCAACGACGACTATTTCAAAGAGAAGCGGCTGTTTCCCAATGTCGACTTCTATTCAGGCGCAATTCTCTCGGCGATCGGCTTCCCGACGACCATGTTTACCGCGCTCTTCGCTTTGGCACGCACTGTGGGCTGGGTGGCGCAGTGGAACGAGATGATCTCCGATCCCGGCCAGAAGATCGGCCGCCCGCGACAGCTGTATACCGGCCCGACCGAGCGCGATTACGTGCCGGTCTCGCAGCGCTGATCAGGATCGGTTCAGGCCGGCAGGCGCTCAACCGCCTGTCGGCAGCTCCAGCGTAAAGCGGGCCCCTTGCCCCTTGGCGCTTTCCACCGTGAGCGAACCGCCCATGGCTTCTGCCAGCCTGCGAGAGATATAGAGCCCAAGTCCGGAACCTCCGTCGCTGCTACGACCAAGACGTTCGAACTTCTCGAAGATGCGCTGTTGCTGCCCGGCATCAAGCCCCCCGCCCTGATCGGCGACGGTCACGCGTGACATTCCAGCCCCGCTCTCTGCACGAATCCAGATCTGCGATCCTTCAGGCGTATAACGAATGGCATTGTCCAGCAGGTTGAACAAAACCTGCAGGACCCTTCCGAACTCTCCCATGGCTGGTGCGCGTTCGCCTTCCTTGGGCATATCGATACTGATCTTGCGTTCGCTTGCACGCACCCGAAGTATGCCTGCCGCCCGCCGGGCGATGGCCGCCAGATCGATTGGCTCGATAACAAGATTGAGCTCCTCACCCTCGACCAATTCCAGCGTGGTCATGTCGTCGACAAGCGAAAGCAGGTGTTCGCCCGCAGAGGCGATATCGCGCGCGTAGTTCGAATATTCTTCCGCGAGGGGACCTGCCAATTGCGCCCGGATCGCCTCCGCATTGGCAATGATCCGGGAAACCGGCTGGCGCAGCACAGGCATGATTTGCGGCCCGATGCCAGGCAAGGCATTGCCACTGATGTTCGGATCGGCAGCGTCAGACGTTTCGGCAGGGTTTGCAGAGATGCGATCGGCAGTGAGATATAGCTCAAATCCGTCACGTCCCGGCACAGGGCTCCCCAAAGGCACCAGAAGTGCATTCCAGCGCCGCTCGGAGCCTTCAAGCGAAAGAGTGGCGCCGTCCAGCAAACGCCAATGCGTTGGCTGCTGAAGGGCGTTGCCATCAAGGTTCACGAAATCGGTCCAGGGACACCCAAGGCCTTCCCGCATGCGAGCGAGCAGCCCCTGCAATTCCAGACACTGGCTTTCCACCGCCAGCAAGCATTGCTTGCTGTCGAGCCTTGCGGTCAGCTCTGCAAACTGGCGCGCCAGTGCGATTTGCCGTTCTCGTTCTGCACGGGAAGACTGTGCTTGTGCCGGGCTGGACTGCCAGTTCGAAACGGAAAGAAGACAGCCCTCACCAGATTTGTCCGGTTCGACCGCCACCCATGCGGTAATCATTTCATCCGCATCCTGCGCCCGTACCGCTGCAGCTTGTCCACAACCGCTCAGGCGCACCTTGCGCACCAGTTCGAGCACGGCCGGGGCGATAATGATTCCCGGCAGCTCGCCACCATTGCGCAACTGCAGCCCGGCAAGAGGCTCGTCTGCCTCTACCAGCCAATCGCGCCCGTCCGTTTTGGCATGGGTCGTGAAAGGGCTGCTCGCGGTCATCGGCTCAACCGACCAGTTCCGCGGCAGGGTCTGCAAGGATCGCACTTGCCCTTGTCGGCGAAATGGCTTCGATCCCCTCGGGAACTTCTGCCTCTGGATGCAAATAGAGGAACTGCCTGCGAATCTGCTGCAGGTCCAGTCCCGCCGCGCGCAGGGAAAGGGCCAGACGGACTGCCTGAGCCTCACCGCAGGAATAGATTGCCAGGGTGCGATCTATCCCCGTCTCCAGGGCAAGCGCAGTCAAGAACAGCGCAGGCCCGGAATGCTCTATCGCAAGGGCCTTCATCCCATCTTGGCCCAAGCTGCGGACAAGCTGATCCAGCAGCCCCAGGCGACTGTCGTGACGGGAAAGACTCCTGGGCGAGACCTCCCCCTCTTTCGCACCACCGTGCGTCTGCACCCATGCCTTGTCGAGCAAGGCTGCGGGCAATTCGCCAAGCGGAAGTTCCATCCGCCTTTGCTGCTGAAAAAAGCGCGCCTGTGCAGCGAGGGTCCGCATGGCCAATCCGGCCTGTTCGGGATCGGGAGACGCTGCAACTTCCTGTATCAATGGTGAAATAGCACCATCATTCCCCGTTCTGTGCCGCAGGGTATCAACCAGCCGTGCTTCGAGCGCCAGGCCATGCGCATGGGCGAGCAATGCCGGGTCCTCTGCAAGAGTGGCGGCCAGTGTACGCGCTTGCGCTGCTACTGCCGTCGAGAGTTCCGAAATCGCGCCCGATCCTGATCCGTTCCTATCCTCCGCACCGGCCGCCAGCAATTGGCGCGCCACATGATGCAGCATGCCGGATACGCGTGCACGGACCTCGTCGCTGAACATGGTCTGGTCGTGATTGAGCAGCAGGTGACGCAAGACAGGGCGTGCGCCGGCAATGGCAGCATCCCCCCTGGCAAGCTGTTCCCGCAAGGGTGCTTCGGCAGTGGCAACAGACTGGACGTCTTCACTCATGCATTCGCCATAGGGAAATAGGGTTAAATACGCGTTATCCCTTTGGGACGTTCCGCAAGAGCAAATTCAGCGCCAACAAGGTGGTGGAAAGCAGCATCAATGCCCTCTCGGCACCCATGAATATTCCGGCGACTCCAACCAGCGCAAAAACAAGTGTCCTGTCTCTGATCCTCGCCTGCCAAGTCCTCGCTGGAGCAGGTGGGGAATGGAAGGCAGCAAGAAGGACGAATGGCAGGAAGAGCCTTGCCGCCAGACTGCCTCCAATCGAAAGGAAACCAGTTGCCACGAGCGCAATGTCGAGGAGGAATTGCGTTTTCGGCCAGTTGCTTGGGAAAAAAGAAGGAATTTCGCGCAGGCGTTTAGCCTCAAGAGCCAGCGGGTGCAGCAGACTGGCCAGTGCCAGAAGACCGAAGCCCGCCAATCCGTGCCCGAAATAGGCGGCACCTACTGCCCCGATTGCAGCGGCCAGAGACAACACCAGAATGGCTAACGGCACCCGTTCGCGTGCAAACAGAAATTTCCTATTTTTTCGTAAGATAAATCCTGCAGCTAAGCCGGATAATGAAGTTGATGGGGATGGTTGTGCGTGCTGCGCCAACCACTGTTCCTCGATCACAGGCAGATCGGCACCGCTAGTGACAGCCGACCAGCTGCCATCGCCCAGGATCGTTTCGTCGAGCGGCCTTTCGGGAAGCCGGGCCTGCAAGGCAATGCGCAATATCGCGGGGGCTGGTTCGGTTTCCTCGGGCAATTCCAGCAGGGTGGAAAGGTATCTTCCGGGAATGACGAGTGCCCCTGCCCACGCGCGTGCAAGGTCAATCCTCTCGAAACCCGCGTCGCGACCTGCCGTGGCTGGCAAGGTCAGGATTGAACCCCTTGTTGCATCGCCCTTCGCCCAATCATCCCAGGCGGGAAGCAAATTGTGCTGCAGGACCAGCAGACTCTCGTCTTCTGCCACTGCGGCTGCCAGCGCATGCGCTCCCGACACTTCGACGAGCTTGAGACCCGCCCCCTCTGCCGCGCGGTGAATCGTCATCGCATCCGATGGTGACCTGCGCCCCAGCAGGATCACCTTGATGCACCCTTGGGCGGCGGCATACTCGACCTGTCGCACGGGCAGTATCTTGCCGAGAACCAACGGAGCATTCGCGCCTGCACCGGGCAGGGTGATAAGTACGGAAGTGGCGAGAGGCTCGGACTTGTTCACCCTGCCTTGCTAGGATGCCAGCGGGGCGCTGCCAAGCATTTGCCTGTACAATTAGCCGCGGGGAGTAAAAACGTCGGCGTATTGAGCAAGTTTGCGGACAATCACGGGGTCGCCAGGGGCAGAAACCAGGGCTTCATCCGCAAGGCGCGTAAGTTCACTCGAATGGAAGCTGGCACCGAGCCCGCGCAGCCGCTGGGCAGCAACACGCCAGTTTCCATCGCAGCGGGCCCTTCCAAGCAGGTCGACATGCGACTTCACGCTTTCAAGAAAGCTAGCAAGCAATTCAGCCCGCAATGCAGGATCCTCCCCTGCAGCGGCGGCCAGATTCGCGTCGAAATCACCCAGGTCCATCATCATGTTGTCGAAGTTAACCAGTATAGGGTTAAGGCGGGGTTTAACGTCGGCCACAGTCCTGATATCTTGTCCGGATGAGCAAGAGACAAAATCTGGTCGCCCTTGATGGCGGAGAACAAACTTCCGACGTGCAGGCCGCTCCTAAGCCGCCCGTGGACGAGTTGATCCTTGAAGAGGAAGTCCTTGAGGAAGCATGGGAGGAAGAACGCCCACCCCGCAACCTCGGCTGGATCGTCCCGACGCTCGCAATATTGGTCGTTATGGCGTGGACCGGCTTTTTTGGCTGGGTCCATCAGCAGGAGTTGCTCGCGGGCGCTTCACCCGAGCTTTGGCTTGGCTGGATCGTCGACTGGTCCGTTCCCGTCCTCCTGGTTGTCGTGCTCTGGCTGCTCGCCATGCGTAACAGCCGCCGCGAAGCCGCACGTTTCGGCCAAACTGCGCGCCTGCTTTCCGCCGAATCTGCCGCGCTCGAAACAAGGCTATCGGTCGTCAATCGCGAACTCAGCCTCGCGCGTGACTTCATGGCCTCGCAATCGCGCGATCTTGAATCGCTTGGTCGTATCGCCGCTGAACGCCTTTCCACCCATGCCGAGCATCTGCAGGACCTTATCCGCGACAATGGCGAACAGGTGAATGCGATCGGGAATGTAAGTAACACAGCCGTCTCCAATATGGACAAGCTGCGCGACCAATTGCCGGTCATTTCCAATGCCGCACGCGATGTCGCCAGCCAGATCGGCAATGCCGGACATACCGCACAATCGCAGCTGGATGATCTGGTCAGCGGCTTCCAGCGCCTGAACGAGTTCGGAACCGCCAGCGAGCGGCAGGTGGAGGGCCTGCGCGACAAGGTCAGCGAGACAGTGGCGTCGCTGGAACAGCGCATGGCCGGGCTTGAGGAGGCTTCCGAAACACGCTTCGCCGCCATGCGCACGCGGAACGAGGAATTCCGGCTGGAGCTTGAGACGCGCGAGACAGACAGTCTCGCATCCATCCGCCGCCGCGCGGAAGAACTGGGTGCCGAACTGGTCCAGCGAAGCGAAGAAGGCCGCCAGCGCGAAGAGGAGATCCTTGGCAGTCTGCGCACCCGCCTGGACGATCTGCGCCGTGAGGGCGATGCAGTGAGCCGTTCGGTCCGCGACGGCCAGGAAGAGGCACAAACCCTGTGGGCTTCCGCGGTCGACGGTTTGCAGGCGCGCCTATCCGAGGCTCTTGAGGAGATCAGCAGGATCGACGAGGCTGCAATCAACAAGGCGCGCGAACGGCTCGACGCCTTGAGCGAGGCTGCCATGCGAACAGACGGGCAGATCAGCGAGAGTGCGCAAGCCTTCGACAGCGAATTCGCTCGCAGGCGCGAAGCGCAGGACCATGCCGAAGCTCAGGGGCTGGAACGGTTGCAAGGACGCATTTCCGCTTTCGACAGCAGGCTCCTGGAGCAACAGCAGGAGCATCTTGCTCATGTGTCCGGTCTGGCCGAACGCGGAGAGGCGCTTGCCAAGCGCCTTGATGAGCTGGATCGGCAGATGGCCCGCCTCATCGCGCAAGGCAGCGATGAAACCACAAGGCTGAAGGAACAGACAGCTGTCCTTGCAGAAAAGCTCTCGCAAAGCCGCGCAATCCTGGAAGAAGGGGGCGCATTCCTCAACCATTTGACAGACGATGCGGTGCGCCTGCTCGAGATCATCCGTTCGACCTCCGACCATTCGGAAGGAAAGCTCTCGAAATCGATAGAAGTCGCCGAAGCACGCCTGTCGGCTTTCCACGCCAAGGCGGAGGAACTGCAACTGACGCTGGGCGATGCCGAAAGCAAGAGCGCCAGCCTGTCCGCCAATCTGGAGCACTCCGCAGGCCATACGCGCGAATCGCTGGAACGCATGGAATCGATGGACAGCCAGCTCGATGCCCTCACCGGAAAGTCGCGCGAACTGGCCAAGGAGGCGCGCGAAGAACTTCAGTCCGCGATCGACCAGCTGGAAAAGGCCGCGGGCGATATCTTCGGCAAACTGCAAACCGATCAATCGCAAGCCGTGCGCGAGATTGCCGAGCGTATCGGAAATTCAGGCAGCGAAGCGATCGACCGCGCCCTGCGGCAAGGTGCCAAATCCGCCATCGCAGAACTGGAAGAGGCTGCCCGCCTCGCGGACGAAAGGGGCCGGGCCACCGCCAGCCTCCTGCGCGACCAGTTGACCAAGGTGAACGAGCTGGCCGGCAATCTGGAACAGCGCGTGGCACAGGCACGAGCGAAGGCCGAAGATCAGGTCGACAGCGATTTCACACGTCGCATGGCGATGATCACCGAGAGCCTGAATTCCTGCGCCATCGATGTCTCCCGCGCTTTCGACACCGAAGTCACCGACACGGCATGGAACAGCTATCTCAAGGGCGATCGCGGTATCTTCACGCGCCGCGCTGTCAGGCTGCTAAGCGGCCATGAAGTGCGCGGCGTATGCGATCTGTACGAGCAGGATGGCGATTTCCGTGAGGCAGTGAACCGCTACATCCACGATTTCGAAGGGATGTTGCGCAACGTGCTGTCGACGCGGGACGGGCACTCGCTGGCGGTGACCTTGCTCTCGTCCGATATCGGGAAGCTCTACGTCGCCATGGCGCAGTCGATAGAGCGCCTGCGCGACTAGGCCGACTTTGCATCCGGATCGGGCGGATTGCCGATCAGGTTGATGTCCTCCACGGTGATCCAGCCATAGCTGTAGTTGAGCAAGAAGAGCACCGTCGCAAGCGCAGCGAGGATCGTTGCGCGGATAGCCAGCTTTCCGGGGCGAAAATGCGCGGGCGCGCTGTCGGCCTGGCCGGGAACCTTGTCGATCCCCGCTTCCTCATGGGTCTTTACGCCAAAGGGCAGCAGGAAGAAGGCGCTCATCACCCAGAAGAGCGCGTAGATCGCCACTATCGAGGTGATCTTCACCGGCTCAATCCTCCAACAGGAGCACGCGCGTTTGCGGCTTCTTGCCCGACCAGCGCCTGGCGGCACGGCGCGCAGCGAGACGGGCCGCCTCCATGATGCTTTCCCGATCGCGCGCTGCTGCACCGCGCAATTTCTTGAGGGCGGATTTCACGTCTTCGACCGCCTCGTCGATAAAGGTGTCGTAATCCTCATCAAGCGGCAGGCCGATGCCTTCAATCTCGATCAGTCCGCCCTGCCCCAACACGACAATCAGCAGGCCATCGCGTGCCAGGCGGCGGCGCATCGTGATCGCCTCGCCATCGGCGGGCACGATGATCTCTCCATCAAGGACAAGCCTGCCGGTCTCGATTTCGCCCAGCTTGCCTGGCGTTCCCGGCGCAAGGCGGAGAATGTCGCCATTCTTCTGCACCAGATTGATGGGTATGCCGCACTCCTCCCCCAGCCTGCCCTGCTCCATCATGTGGCGCACTTCACCGTGGACGGGCACCAGCATCTCGGGGCGAATCCAGCTGTAAAGGGCTTTGAGCTCGGGGCGTCCCGGATGGCCGGAAACATGGATATGGCTCTGCCTGTCGTTCACCATGACGATTCCGCGCGCGGCAAGGGCATTCTGCACCTGCCCGATTGCGAGTTCGTTGCCGGGTATCTGGCGGCTGGAGAAGAGCACTACATCGCCTTCTTCGAGCGCAATCGGGTGGCTGTCCTCCGCAATCCGGGCCAGCGCTGCACGCGGCTCACCCTGCCCACCGGTGGCGATAATCAGAACTTCACCTCGCCGCAAACCCATCGCGGTGTCAAAATCGACGGTTTGCGGGAAGTTGGTAAGATAGCCATTGGCTTTGGCCACCTCGATAATGCGATCGAGCGAACGACCGGCCACACAAAGCTGCCGGCCAGTCTCCTGCGCGACCTCTCCCAAAGTCTGCAACCGGGCGACATTGGAGGCAAAGGTTGTCACCAGCACGCGCTTGCCCTTATGCTTGCGCACTTCCTCCAGCAATCCGCGATGGACCGCGCCTTCTGAGCCTGAGGCATTGGGATTGAATACATTGGTGGAATCGCAAACCAGCGCCAGCACGCCTTCATCGCCGATCTGCGTCAGTTCCTCATCGGTGGCAGGATCGCCAATGATCGGTTCGTCATCGAGCTTCCAGTCGCCCGTATGGAACACGCGCCCGAACGGCGTATCGATCAGCAGCGCATTGCCCTCTGCAATCGAATGGGCGAGCGGGATATAGGTGATCTCGAAAGGTCCGAGCTCGAAGCTTCCCTGGTCGTCTTTGATCACATTGATCTCGACCGCATCGGTGAGGCCCGCTTCCTCCAGCTTCTTGCCGATCAATCCGGCCGTAAAGGGAGTGGCGTAGAGCGGCACGCCGAAATCCGCCGCGAAATAGGGGATCGCGCCGATATGATCCTCATGCGCATGGGTGAGCACGATGCCCAGCAGATCGTCCAGCCTGTCCTCGACAAAAGCCGGATCGGGGAACATCAGTTCGGTTCCGGGATATTCGTTGGAGCCGAAGCTCATCCCCAGATCCACCATCAGCCATTTGCCCTGGCAGCCATAGAGGTTGAGGTTCATCCCGATCTCACCCGACCCGCCGAGCGCCAGGAAGAGCAGCTCGTCTTCAGGCGTGTAATCTTTTATCATTATGTCCTTGCTCGCCGCGCAATCATCGCCAGCCCTTGCAGGGTCAGGTCGCTGTCCACGGCATCAAAAATGTCGGTATGTTTGTCAAAAAGTGTCGCCAGCCCGCCGGTCGCTATAACCTTGGCCGGACGCCCGATCTGCTTGCGGATACGCGCGACCAGGCCTTCCATCATGGCAACATAGCCCCAATAGACGCCGATCAGCATTTGGTCCTCTGTATTCCGGCCAATCACGCTGTCATTGCGCGGCTCCTCGATTGCAATGCGCGGAAGTTTGGCCGTGTTGCTCACCAGCGCATCAAGCGACAGGTTAATGCCTGTTGCGATGATCCCGCCTTTATATGCTCCGTTGAAATCGACAATGTCGAAGGTCGTGGCCGTGCCGAAATCCACGACGATCAGATCGCCAGGATACTTGGCATGGGCGGCAATGGCATTCACCGCGCGATCCGCCCCCAATGTATGCGGTTCGTCGACATCGATCTCCATATTCCATGCCGCGGCACCTTCCCCAGCGAACAAAGGCTCTACATGGAAATATTTCTGCGCCAGTACCTCAAGGTTATGGCGCGCGCGCGGAACGACACTGGAAACGATCATGGCATCGGCCTGGTCGATCCCGATGCCTTCGATCTGCATCAGTTGGTGCAGCCAGACCGCATATTCATCGCCCGTGCGGCGTGGATCGGTAGCGATGCGCCAGCGCGAGCGCATCTCATCCCCGTCAAACAGAGCGAAGACCACATTGGTATTCCCGACATCGACCGCGAGCAGCATCAGCGCGCCTCCAGCATTACATCACCTGCGTGGATGACACGTGTGGAACCATCCGCCAAGCGCAAGCGCAAGCCACCGTCGGGGGCAAGGCCCTCGTAAGTACCCCGAATGCTCTTTCCATTCTCATCATGTATTGTGAGTGACGTGCCCGGTTGATGGGCGGCTGCCTGCCACCGGCGGAACAAGGATTCTGTACCGAGGTTCCTCCACCTGCGAAGCTCTGCCTCAAAATGCATGGCAAGCTCGCGGGCAAACAGGTCTCGGTCAGACAGGACTCCGACTTCGGCAAGAGCACCCGTTTCGCGATCAGATAATGTCGGTGCAGAGGCTAGATTGACACCGATTCCGATCACTGCGTTCTTTCCTTCGCATTCAAGCAATATGCCGCAGAACTTGGCGCCCTTCAGCAATACATCATTTGGCCATTTCAATCGCAGCGTTGATGGATCGGGCACCAGCCCCGCTGCTGTCTCATAGAGCGCCAAAGCAGCGACGAAAGACAAACTCGCAGGCGGAGGACCACCGGGATCAAGGTTGACGACCGTCGAACCCATGAAATTGCCCGGAGCGTCGAGCCATCTGCGACCATGACGGCCCCTGCCCCGTGCCTGGCGGTCGGCGATCAGCCAATAGCCCTCGGCGATGGCTTCGCCATCGGCAAGCCGCGCAAGCAGGTCGGCATTCGTGGATCCGGTTTCAGCGACGATGTCTGACTGAAGTACCAATCTATCCTGCAAAGGAAAGAGAAGCCGCTGCCATGTCCGTCAGGTTGACCAGCCAATTGGTGGCAAGGAAGGCAACCGGAGAGATCACGGCTGTGGCAATGACCAGCAGTGCCCAATGCGCCCAGTCGGACAGTCCCTTCACGCGGTCCACCGGCTCATCGAAGAACATCACCTTGATGAACTTGATGTAATAGAAGGCGCCGATCACACTGGCGGCGATACCGAAGACGGCGAGCAGCAGCAGGTCCGCCTCGACAGCGGCCTGGAAGACCATCCACTTGCCGTAAAAGCCCATAAGCGGCGGAATGCCCGCCAGGCTGAACATCAGCAGCAAAAGGCACCAAGCCAGCGCCGGACGCGTGGTAGACAAGCCTGCAATATCGCCGAAAGTCTCGAGGTAATTGCCATCTTCGTCCTTCAGCATCAGCAGCGCGACAAAGCTGCCGATGGTCATCGCGACATAGAAGGCGAGATAAATCATCATCGCACTGGTCCCGGCAATGCTCGCGGTTGCAAGGCCCACCAGGATGAAGCCGACATTGTTGATGGAGGAATAGGCCAGCAGGCGCTTGATGTTTTCCTGCCCGATTGCGCCCAGCGCACCCACCACGATCGATGCGAGCGCAGCGAAGGTCACGATTTGCTGCCATGCATCAGCCTGGCTGCCGAAGGCCTCCAGCGCCAGGCGGCCTGTCAAGGCAACCGCAGCCACCTTGGGCGCGCTGGCGAAGAAGGCGGTGACCGGCGTTGGCGCGCCTTCGTAAACGTCCGGCGTCCACATATGGAAGGGAACCGCGCTAACCTTGAAGGCCATGCCGGCCAGCACGAAGATCATCCCAAACAGCAAACCGCCCGAAAGTCCGCCTGCCATTGCGAGATTGATGCCGCTGAAGCTGGTCGTTCCGGCAAAGCCATAGAGCAGGCTCATACCGAACAGCAGGATGCCACTGGCGAGCGCACCAAGGACGAAATATTTGAGGCCCGCTTCCGCCGACTTGTCATCGTCGCGCAGATAGGCGGCGAGCACATAGGCAGCGAGCGAGTTGAGCTCGAGGCCGATGTAGAGCGTCAGAAGATCGGCCGCCGAAACCATGATGCTCATGCCAAGCGCCGCGAACAGCACGAGGATGGCGAATTCAGGACGCATGGCTTTGGCGCGGTCGAAATAGGCGGGGGCGACTACCAGCGCGGCGCCAGCAGCCACATAGATCATCAGCTTGGCAAGGCCCGCAAATGCATCGGCACGGAACTGGCCGCCGAAAGCGATTGTGTCCGGTCCGGATGCCCCGGCACAAACGCTAGGTGCGACGAGGAAGAAAGCGCCACCCAATGCGATGCATGAGGCAATCGAAACAGGCCTCGATGCTTCATTGCCGCCCCAAGCAGCGATCAGCAGCAGGATCAAGCCCGAAATCGAGAGGATCAGCTCGGGGACAATCAGCGTGAGGGAGTTTGTCAGTTCCATCAGTGCGCCTCCCCATGCGCTTCAACGACTTCGACCGGTGCAGGCTCACCGATTTCCAGATGTGCGTCACCTGCACGTGCGGCGCGCGCGATACGGGCATCGAGCATGGCGATATCGTTACGCATCGGGGCAAGGAAACTTTCCGGATATACGCCCATCCACAACACGGCTGCGGCAATCGGACCGAGCATCAACCATTCGCGCAAGTTCAGATCGGGCATGGCGGCGGCATCGGCGTTCTTCTGCTCACCAAAGGCCACACGGCGATAGAGGTAGAGCATATAGGCAGCGCCAAGGATGATGCCGATGGTGCAGACGAAGGCAACCACGCTCGACACCTGGTAGATGCCGGCAAGGCTCAGGAACTCGCCCACGAAGCCGCTGGTGCCCGGCAGGCCGATGCTGGCCATTGTGAAGAGCATGAAGAACAGCGCGTAGTATTTCATGTTGATCGAAAGGCCGCCGTATCGGTCAATCTCGCGCGTGTGCAGCCGGTCGTAGATCACCCCTACGCAAAGGAACAGTGCGCCCGATACAAGGCCGTGGCTCAACATCACGATCATCGCCCCTTCCAGGCCCTGCACGTTGAAGGAGAACAGGCCGACCGTCACGATCGCCATATGCGCGACCGAGGAATAGGCGATCAGCTTCTTCATATCGTGCTGGACCAGCGCGATCAGGCTGGTGAGAACCACCGCGGCCATCGACAGGATAAAGATCAGCCACATGAACTGCGCGGACGCTTCGGGGAACATCGGCAGGCTGAAGCGGATGAATCCGTAGCCACCCAGCTTCAGCAGCACGCCGGCCAGAATCACCGAACCCGCCGTCGGCGCCTGCACGTGCGCGGCAGGAAGCCAGGTATGCACCGGCCACATCGGCATCTTCACCGCAAAGCTGGAGAAGAAGGCCAGCCACAGCCAGGTCTGCGCCTCTGCCGGGAAGTCATACTGCATCAGCGCCGGGATCGAACTCGTGCCAGCCTCGTTCACCATCCACAGCATGGCGATGAACATCAGCACCGAACCGAGCAGCGTGTAGAGGAAGAACTTGTAGCTGGCGTAGATGCGGTCGCTGCCGCCCCAGATACCGATGATCAGATACATCGGGATCAGCCCGGCTTCGAAGAAGATGTAGAACAGGTACAGGTCCTGCGCGGCAAAGGTGCCGATCATCAGCACTTCCATGAACAGGAAGGCCGCCATGTATTCGCCCACGCGCTTGGTGATCGAATGCCAGCTCGCGCCGATACAGATCGGCATGAGGAAGACCGAAAGCATGATCAGCATCAGCGCGATGCCATCAATACCCAGCGCCCATTCGAACCCGCCGAACAAATCTGCCCGCTCGGTGAACTGCCACTGTGCCCCGCCGATGTCGAAATTGGCCCACAGCAGGATGCCCAAGACAAGATCGATCAGTGTTGCAGTCAGTGCCAGGACTCGGGCTGTCTTCGCATCAAGGAAGAAGCAGGCCATCGCGCAGCCGAACGGCACGAGCAGCATGATGGAAAGGATCGGAAAGCCGGTCATGCGAAAATCACCCAGCTGATCGCCGCGACAAGGCCAAGCAGCATCACCAGCGCATAGGAATAGAGATAGCCGGACTGGACCTTCTTCGCGAGGACTGCCCCCTTGCCCACAGCCCAGGCCGCACCATCGGGGCCAAAGCGATCGATGATACCAATATCGCCCTTTTGCCAGAAGATCCGGCCGAGCCAGAAGGCGGGCTTGACGAAGATGAAGTTGTAGAGCTCGTCAAAATACCACTTGTTGTAGACAAAGTGGTAGATCGGACCGAGCTGCTCAACAGTCTCCTTCGGCAAGGAGGGCTTGCGGATGTAGGCGTACCAGGCGGTGCCGAAACCCACGATCATTACGAAAGTTGCCGAAAGCTTCACCCAAAGCGGCACTTCATGCATCGCATGCATCAGCGCAGCGCGATAGGCGATCGATCCATTCCAGAACGCTTCGGCATCGAGATAGTCACCACTGAAGATCCAGCCAGCGAAGATCGCGCCCAGGCTCAGGACACCCAAAGGCACCAACATGGTCCAGGGACTTTCATGCGGATGATAGCCGCCAGTGGTGTCTTCTCCGGCCTGTTCGGGCGTCTTGTGGACGGAGTGCTGGATATGCTCGCTCTCGATCCAGCGAGCCTTGCCCCAGAATGTCAGGAACATCAGGCGCCAGCTATAAAAGCTGGTCAACAAGGCGGCGAGCACGCCAATGAAGAAGGCGGTATTGCCCAGCGCACTGCCATTGGCAAAAGCGGATTCGAGGATGGCATCCTTGGAATGGAAACCAGCGAAACCGCCTATTCCGTAAATGCCGACGCCGGTGATCGCCAGCGTCCCCATCATCATTGCCCAGAAGGTCAGCGGGATTTCCTTACGCAGGGCGCCGTAATAGCGCATGTCCTGCTCGTGATGCATGGCATGGATCACAGAGCCAGCACCCAGGAACAGAAGCGCCTTGAAGAAGGCGTGCGTGAAGAGGTGGAACATGGCCGCGCCATAGGCACCGATACCGGCAGCGAAGAACATGTATCCAAGCTGCGAGCAGGTCGAATAGGCGATGACGCGCTTGATGTCCCACTGGCAGGTGCCAATGGTCGCAGCGAAGATCGCCGTGGCGGCACCTACAAATGTGACCACACCAAGAGCTACTGGTGCTGCTTCGAACATGGGAGACAGGCGGCAAACCATGAACACGCCTGCGGTCACCATGGTGGCGGCGTGGATCAATGCGGAAACGGGCGTCGGGCCTTCCATCGCGTCGGGCAGCCAGGTGTGCAGGCCGAGCTGGGCGGACTTGCCCATAGCGCCGATGAACAGCAGCAGGCAAAGGATCGTCATCGTGTCGAGACGCATGCCCATGAAGGTGATGTGCGACGCGCCCTGCATCGCCGGTGCAGCGGCCAGGATTTCGGGAATGCTGGTGGTCTGGAACACCAGGAAGGTGCCGAATATGCCCAGCATGAAGCCAAGGTCACCCACGCGGTTGACCACGAAAGCCTTGATCGCGGCGGCATTGGCACTGGGCTTCTTGAACCAGAAACCGATGAGGAGGTAGGACGCCAGGCCCACGCCTTCCCAACCGAAGAACATCTGGACGAGGTTATCGGCAGTCACCAGCATCAGCATGGCGAAGGTGAAAAGCGAGAGATAGGCGAAGAAGCGCGGCTGGTCCGGGTCCTCCTCCATGTAGCCCCAGCTATAGAGGTGGACAAGCGCCGATACGGTAGTGATCACCACCAGCATGACCGCGGTCAGCGTGTCGACACGCAGCGCCCAATCGAAGCTGAGAGCGCCCGATTGCACCCATTGCATCACGGGGGTGACGGACTCGGTGCCGCCATTCAGCACCATTCCGAGGAAGATCGGCCAGGACAGGCCGCAGGACAGGAACAGCGCGCCCGTGGTGACAAGCTTGGCCGGCACATTGCCGATCATGCGGTTGCCAAGCCCGGCAATGATGGCCGCCAGCAGCGGCCCGAAAACGATCAGGAGGATGGAAGTTTCGGTCACTTCAAAACCTCTCCCCGCTCGGGCTGAGCTTGTCGAAGCCCGGCACTTTTTCTGTGCGCGGCGCTTGAAGTAAAAGACGACCCTTCGACAAGCTCAGGGTGAGCGGAATTGGGGAATTGCACGGTGTGTTACCCCTTCATCCGGTTGATGTCGTCGACGGCAATCGTGCCCCGGCGGCGGAAATAGATGACGAGGATCGCCAGGCCGATGGCTGCCTCTGCGGCGGCCACGGTGAGGACGAACATGGCGAAAACCTGTCCGGTCAGGTCCCCGAGGAAAGCGCTGAACGCCACCAGGTTGATGTTCACCGACAGCAGGATGAGCTCGATCGCCATCAGGATGACGATCACATTCTTGCGGTTGAGGAAGATCCCCAACACGCCCAGCACGAACAGGATCGAGCTGACCACCAGATAGTGTTCGATGCCGATCATTTGCCACCTCCGCTCATGCTGAGCTTGTCGAAGCATGATTGCCGCCTGTCCTTCGACAGGCTCAGGACGAGCGGGCCTTGTGTCAGGTTCATCACAGCTCGACCCCCTTGCCCACTTCAGGCTGCTTCATTTCAGTGGCATCCTCAGGACGGCGGGAAACCTGCTTGCCGATATCCTGATGCCCGCGAACCGCACGGCTCTCGCGGTGGGTCAGCACGATGGCGCCGATCATCGCGACGAGCAGGATCACGCCCGCCATTTCGAACAGGAAGAGATAGCGGCTGTAGAGCAGCGCGCCGATGTTCTCGGTATTGCTCTCGCCCAGCAGCGGCGCGGCGCTGCCGTCGGGCGTGCCGAGTTCGACGAGGCCCGCATTATAGGCACCGATACCAAGCACCAGTTCCAGCAGCAGGATCAGCGCCACAGCGGCGCCCAGCGGCGCGTTCTTGATGAACCCGGCGCGCAATTCGGCAAAATCGATGTTGAGCATCATCACGACGAAGAGGAACAACACCGCAACCGCGCCGACATAGACGATCACCAGCAGCATGG
>JAHEBH010000024.1 GCA_024642335.1 Erythrobacter sp. | reverse complement strand
CATGCTTGCCCTTCTGGTATTTGAAGATCGTGTCCGAGAGGTGATCGGTCTTTTCGATCAGCACGTGGCTCATGCCCAGGTGTGCGGCATGCGCGGCGGCGCTCAGTCCCGCAGGTCCCGACCCCACGATAGCCACCTTCACCCGGCCTTGTGCTGACGCCATGCGTGATCCCCCTGTGCTTGCTTATGCATGAAAGGACCTGCATTGAAAACAGGCCGAAGTACTGCTTTTTGCACATTTGCGGAAAGCTCCAATTCCGGACCCGGGGGATCGTGTGGACATCAGAAAGTTTGGTAGACTGCCGGCAGGGGCGATGATCGCAGCGGCTGCGTTGGTGGTCCTGGCCGCAGCACTCGGCTGGCGTTTTGTTGGCCAGGATGGCTGGACGTGGTCAAACGATGACGGTGAACCTGTCGCCATGTCCACCCCGCTCACACTGGAAGAAATGCGCGAGGCGGCAGAGGCATCCCCCGACGATCCCGTGGCATGGCAGCAGCTCGGCTTCGCCTATTTTTCGCGCAACATGTTTGCCGAAGCTGCCGAAGCCTATGACACGGCCACCCGCTTCGAGCCCGAGAGCGCAGAACTGTGGTCGGCGCTGGGCGAGGCGCGCGTCATGGCGAGCGAGGACGATCCCCTGCCCGAAGCGGCGCTGGTGGCGTTCCGCCGTTCGGTCGCCATAGATGCTGGCAATCCGCGGGCACGCTATTTCCTCGCGGTGGAAAAAGACCTGGCCGCAAATCACGAGGGTGCGATTGCAGACTGGCTGGCGCTCCTCGCCGATACGCCTCCTGACGCACCGTGGGAGCGCGACCTTGTGCGCACGATCGAGCAGGTGGGCGAATTGCGCGGGATCGAGGTCGCCAGCCGCATCGAGACTGCTTCTTCCACGCGCAATATCCTGCCCATGCAGCCGGGCATGACGGTTCCCGGCCCTACCACAGAGCAGATGGCGGCTGCCGCTTCGCTTTCGCCAGGCCAGCAGCAGGACATGGCAGAGGAAATGGTCGCCCGCCTGGCCGCGCGGCTGGAGGACAATCCGCAGAACGTGGACGGCTGGATCATGCTGATGCGCAGCTATGTGACGCTGGGCCGCACCGGTCAGGCGCGCGATGCGCTGGAACGCGCCACCGTGGCCAATCCGCAATCGGGGCCGCAATTGCACAGTGCAGCGCAGGCTCTTGGACTATAATCGCTAACCGTTGCTGCAATCGTCACGGGCGTTGCTTAAGCGGTCTGTTCCATGCATAGATTCATCGCACGGGGACGCGGGTTGAGTATGCGTGGTCAGAGGCCGCACGCGACCTGTTGAAGTAGGGTGGGCAAAGCTACAATGGATCATCCGGAAATCGTTCCGCAACCAGCGCAATCGATCTTGCTGTCGCTTGCCGCACTGATGCGCAGCGCGGCAGTCGGGGGTTTGGGTCTTGCCCTGCTGGCAGCCCCGGGCATGGCTTTGGCGCAGGCGAACACGCCTGCACCGCCCACGCGCGAAGAACTCGCTCCCCTGCCCGCACAGGTCGAACAGGATCGCACGCCCACGCTGACGATCGACAACCAGATGCCGCGCGCTGCCTGCGCGCTCGACAATCCCGACCTTGCCGACATCCGCGTCACCCTGTCGCAGGTAAGCTTTGCGGGGGCAGAGGCGGCAGGCGATGTCGATCTGGCACCTGCCTACGCATCCTATCTGGGCCGCGAACTGCCGATTTCCGTCCTGTGCGACATCCGCGCCCAGGCGACCACATTGCTCGCCAATGCCGGATACCTGGCGGCGGTGGAAATTCCCGAACAGCGTATCGAGGGCGGCGCGGCCGAGTTTCGCGTGGTGCTGGGCCGCCTTGCGGCTCTGCGTGTGCGCGGCGAAGCAGGCAATAACGAAAAGTTGATCGCGCGTTTTCTGCAACCGCTGGTCGACCAGCCGGTGTTCAATACCAATGCAGCTGAGCGGCAATTGCTGCTGGCAGGCGACATTCCCGGCGTGGATGTGCGCCTCTCGCTGCGCCCGCTCGCCAATGGCGCGCCGGGCGAATTGCTGGGCGAGATTGCCGTTCTACGACGCGCCGTGGCGGTCGACCTCAATGTCCAGAACTTTGGCGCGCGTGCGCTGGGCCGTTTCGGCGGACTGCTGCGGGCCGAATTCTACGGCATTACCGGCATGGGAGACCGCACCAGCCTCGCCTTCTACACCTCGCATGATTTTGACGAGCAGCAGACGCTGCTGGCAAGCCACGAATTCCTGGTCGGTTCGGACGGGTTGACGCTGGGCGGCGACCTGACATTGGGCTGGACCAACCCGACGCTCGACCTGCCCGGCTTCGATGTCAGGTCCGAGACGGTGTTCGCCTCGCTCCATGCGCGCTACCCGCTCAAGCGCACGCAAGCGCAATCGATCTATCTCAGTTCTGGCTATGACCACGTGAACCAGATGGTCGAGGCCAACTCCACCCGCCTGACGCGCGATCATGTGCGCATGGCCTGGGCGCGCTTCGATCTGGTGCAGACCGACGTGGACTCCGTCGCCCGCCGCAATGGCTTTACGCCGTTCGAGCCGCACATGTACGCCGCCGCCAGTCTGGAATTGCGCCAGGGGTTGGACATCTTTGATGCCAGCCGGGATTGCCGCGGCCCGCAGTTCGCAAGCTGTTTCGCGGAAAATGAAGTTCCCACGCGCATAGAGCAGGATCCCACGCCGTTCCTGCTGCGCGGCGAACTGCGCACCGAATACCGGCCGACGCCGCTGGTTGCCGTTGCGATCAATATCAGGGGGCAGTTCTCGCGCGATCCGCTGCCCGCTTTCGAGGAAATCACTGGCGGCAATTACTCGATCGGGCGCGGTTATGACCCGGCATCGGTAGTGGGCGACAGCGGCCTGACCTCCTCCATCGAACTGCGCTATGGTTCACTCGCGCCGCCAGACGTCGATAGCTTCGCCTTGCAGCCCTATGTCTTCGTCGATCAGGCAACCGTGTGGGACCGCGATCCCAGCCAGCGCGCGCAGAACCCCGATGGCCTTTATTCCGTAGGTGCAGGCCTGCGCATTGCCCACGGTCGCGGCATGCAGGGCGACCTCTTCGTTGCCGTTCCGTTGGAAAAGACGGACTTCCAGAACGCCAATGGCCAGAAACGCGGTGATGCGCGCATTCTCTTTTCCCTGACCGGCCGCCTCGCGCCGTGGAGGTTTTGACATGACACGCGTGAGCAAAGCCAAGACCGATCTGCTCCTGGGTTGCGGCCAGATCGCGATCGCTTCTGCGGTGATGCTGTTTCCTGCCCATGCCTATGCGCAGGCCTTCCAGGCGCTGCCCAGCGTGGTGCAGGGGACGGTCAATATCGACCGTTCGGTGGTGGGTGAAGACACGATCACCGTCACCGGTATGGACGCGGTGATCGATTGGCGGCCCGACCTCGACAATGGCGGCAATGCCCTGACCTTCCTTCCCGCTGGCAACACAGGCATCTTCCAGGGCGAACTGGGCGAACCGAACTTCGCGGTCATCAACCGCATCTTGCCCGATTCCGCCGGCAATATCGTGGTGATGGACGGCAATATCATCTCGCAGGTCCGGGACGCCAATGGCGGAGCCACGCCAGGCGGCTTCGTGATGTTCTATTCGCCCACCGGCATTCTGGTGGGCGGCACTGCCAGCTTCGATATCGGCAGCCTCGTTCTCACCTCGCTGGCTCCGGATACGAACAGCCTGTCGCAATATGCTTCGGGCACGGGGTCCATGAATTTCGTCGCGGCACAGGCCGACAGCCCAC
The DNA here is from genome assembly GCA_024642335.1 of Erythrobacter sp. Lineage (GTDB taxonomy): Bacteria > Pseudomonadota > Alphaproteobacteria > Sphingomonadales > Sphingomonadaceae > Alteraurantiacibacter. The sequence continues at coordinate 33,163 of JAHEBH010000024.1, read as the reverse complement.
CCGTACAGATCAATTCGGGAGCGACCATCACCGGGACGCAAGAGGGAAGTTCCTTCCTGGTGGCAGCCCCCAGCATTACCATGGGCGGCCTCGCCAATATCAATGGTTCGACCGCCTATGTCGCGGGCGAGAATGTCACGCTGTCCTATGCCAACGGCCTGTTCGACATCGTCATCAATACCGGCAGCAATGCCGCCACTGCCATCACCCATGCCGGCACCACAACCGGCCCGGCCAGCACCGGCGCGGGTGACAACCATGTGATCTATGGCGTGATGCAGACCCAGCAATCGCCGGGCAGCGCGATCTTCCAGGGCAATCTGGGCTTCCAGCCTGCGGTCGATGCCACGATCGAGAATGGCACGATCATCCTTTCTGCCAATTACAGCGTGCTCGGCACCGCGGTGCAGAACGATTTCACGCAAGATTCGGTGCGCAACACCCAGCCGGTGCAACTTGTCGTCGAAAGCGCGACCATTTCCAGCGACATCGCAATGCACAGTTCCGACTATGCGGGCATAGCCGCAGACAACAGCTCGATCGACATCACCGGCGATGTGTTCTTGTATGGCCGCAACGATGCGGAGCTGTTCGCCAGCGGTGATGCCTTTGTGCAGATTGTCGGCAATGTCGTGGTTTCTGCTGACGATATCGGCAGCGCACTTTTCGGTAGCGGCGATCCGGCAGTTCTGGATGCCAATGCTGGCAATGCCTCGGTAGGCGCCGATATAGGTGGCTTCCTGGAGATTACAGGCAATCTCACCGTTACCGCCAACGCTAGGCCGAGCGAAGATTCGGTGTCGCAGATTGCAGGCTCTGCCACGGCGGGCTTCGCCGGCCTCTATGCGCTCGATGCGTTTGTGACGGTGGATGGATCTGTCACCCTGCATGCCGATGCGCTGGACTTCCTGCCCTCCTCATCGCTTGCGTCAGCAGGCGATGCGACGGGCGGGACGGTCCAGGTTGACCTGATCAATGCCGGAAACCTGTCCGTCACCGGGTCGCTCGACGCCACGGCTGACGCCTTTGCACTGGATCTCACGGGCGCGACAGGCACCGCTCCCGCAGCCACGGCAGGCTCGGTCCGGCTCTATGCCCTGAACGACGTCTCGGTCCCCGGCACGATGCAGATCGATGGCAATGTAAACCTCCAGGCGGAGGCGACGGGCTCGGCCACCTCGGGTGCCACCGCAGGAGCCGCCACAGGCGGCTCGACAAGCATATCGGCAACCAATGCCGTTACCGTCACGATCGGCGGCAATGCGATCCAATCGGCATTTGCACTGGGCGCAACCACCTCTGGACCCGTGGGCGGCGCTGCGACTGGTGGCAGCACCGCGATCAGCGTCGATAATGGCGCCACCCTTTCCATCGGCGGCAATGCGGAACTCTATTCCTCTGGCGACGGCGGCAGTGCGCAGGGAGGTTCTGCCAGCCTGCTCGTCCAGGGCGCCACCACACTCGACCTTGCGCGGCTCATCATGGAGGCGCAGGCCAGCTCTGTCGCTGGCGGAAGCGCGACTGGCGGTGCAATCGACATCCAGCTCGCCGGCGGGGGCGGCACGCTCAGCGTGACGAGCGCCAGTCTCGATGCTTCCGCGCAGGGCGGCACGAGCAATACATCGGGCATGTTCGACATCCTGGTGAATGGCGGCAGCGCGAGTTTCGGTGATCTGGAAGCGTTTGCGGCCAATGCAGGTGGCGGGATCGACACCACGCTTTCCACCATCAGTGTCACCAATGGCAGCCTCAACGTGGCGAGCTTCCTGACTGCCAATGTGGCGGGCGATCTGCGGATCGAGACAAGCCAGGGCGGCATGATCCTGGGTGGCAGCGACGCGCTGAACCTTACCGCCAGTATCGATCTGCTCGCCAATGGCCTGGTGACCATTGCCGGAGACGACGACGCGACACCCAGCTTCCTGGCGCAGTTCATGACCATCACTTCGAACGACCTCGAAGTACTGGCCGGCGCGCGCTTCGGGGCGCCCACGCTGAGCCTCTATTCGGCCAATGCCGCGGAAGGAACCATCCTGGGCGGGACAACCGCCGGGGCCGGGTACACGCTGACCCAGGCAGAATTCGACCGGATCGAGGGCAGCGATCTCTACTTCCAGGCCGCCAATACCGCTGGCGCAGTGCCCTACTCGCTCGAACTGCGCGACCTGGCCATACCCGGCAGTGCGACCGCAGACTTTTCGCTCGTCACCATCGAAAGCGCGGGCAATTTCGGTGTGGTCGGCGATCTGTTGTTCACCGGCGTCGGGCCAAGCGATTCGCTGGTCCTGGGCGCGGCGCAAGTGATGGAATTCGTCCTCCCCAACGCCAGCGTGACGATGGTCGACTCCTCCGGAACCACGCTGGCCGGATCGCTCACGCTCTTCGCGCCGCAGATCTTTGCCGGTGACAGTACCGCGCTGGCCGCGATCAATGCCGATCCCGATGATCCGGCGCTCGCGACCCTGTTGGGCGACGACAGCGTCAATGCCACGCTCAGCAATTACATCGGTGCGAACAGCGTCGATATTTCGGGTGGCAGCCACATACTGATGCAGAACACTGGTGCAGCCGGAACGATGGCCGGCGTGATCGTCGGTCCGGGAGGCCTGACGATCAGGCAAAGCCCGGATTCCGGCGCCAGCGCGACCATGCGCACAGTTGCCTATGGTATGCAGGACCTGGGTTCCGGCGGGACCGTAACCAATGACGCCTGGTTCGCCCTGGTCGATTTCGGCCCCGATCCTGCGTCAGAATTCACCCCCGACGCGACATTCAACGATTGCGTTATTGTAACCGGTCTCTGCGCCGTGGTGCCACCACCACCGCCACCACCGCCACCGCCTCCACCGCCTCCGCCTCCACCGCCGCCGCCTCCGCCGCCGCCACCGCCGCCGCCGAGCCCGCCGGAAGTGGAGACGCCGGTGACGACTGTGGTCTACACTCAGCTGCCGCCGACAGGGACCAATCTCGAGCCCTCCGAGCAGCCCTTCCTGCTCGAGTATTTCGGGAGTTTCTTCCCCAGCCTGCTGAGCGCGCCGCCCAGCGGCAATAGCGGGCTGGTGACCAGTTCGGTGACCAGCGGCGGTGACAGCGCGTCCTATTCGCCGGGCAACAACGACGAGAGCGGGAGCTAGGATGATGGCAAAGCAAAAGCGCCCGATGCGCCAGATCGCCCTGTCGCTGTTCGCACTTGCCGCATTGGCCAGCGCGCCGCTGCCTGTTGCTGCGCAAGAGATATCGGTCGGCCTACGCGATTCTGTTCCGATCGGCTCCAACGGGCTGTGCGAGGCGCAGATCCAGTCGCCGCGCCCCGGCGACGGCCTGTTCGAACGCGATTACCTTATCGTTTGCCGCGATGCTGCCACCGCGGTGGGCTCGCTGCATGTCATGGACAGTGCCGGCATGGATGCAGCGTTGGCCGAAATGGCGGGCGATGGCGCGCAATGCAGCGCGCAGGACCTGCGCTACTTGCCTGCTGGTCTGATCAGTGCCGGCGCCTACAGCTGCACTTCGCCCGGCAGCACAATCGCACGAACGATAGTGGTCGGCAGTGACGGGCGTCGCAGCTTTGCCGCCAACGGGCTCTCCGTATATGCCGATGCCCTCTATCTGGGCCTTGCCACGCTCGCCACGGACCAGCTGGTGGAAGGCAATGTCGACGTGCCGCTGACCGAGGCCGCGAGCGCGCAATCCTTCGCCCGCGCGCAGGCAGAGGCCATTTCGACCGAGCTGGCGCTGGACGAGGCCTATCGCCGTTCCAATGCCGGCAATTTCGCCGATGCGGCGGAGTTCTTTTCGGCTTCAGTGGAAACCCTGTCCGGCGATGACGCGACAGAGGCGCTGCTCAACTCCGCCCTCCAGCAGTCCAATCTCGGCAATTTCAGGGAAGCTGATACGCTGTTCGCGCAGGCCGAGGGAGCATCGCGGAACAACCCGCTGCTGGCGCGGATGGAGCGCAATTTCCGCGCCGTCGATGCCCTCAACCGCAGCGCTCCGGCCCTGGCCGTGCTGGCGCTGGATGCGCCGCTGCCCGAACTGACCGAAAGCATGGCTGCTTCGCTGCAACTTCAGATCGACAACGCTCTGGCGGAGCGGCTTTCCTCCGAACAGGGCAATGCCCTCAGCAATATAGGCAGCGAGTTGACCTTGCTGGAGCGGCTCGAACTGCTCGATGCGCAGAACACAGCCCTGCGCGCATCGGCGATGCGGCAAATGGGGCAGACAGGTGAGGCCGAGGCCACCTTGCGTGCTGCGGATGCGGATATCGCCGCCGTGCGCGAGGGACGAGTGGTCTCCATGCTCTGGCTGCGTGCGCAAATCCTCGCCGAACTGGCCGATATCCATGAAGCGCGCGGCGATATCGGCGGGGCGGAAGGCCTGCACCTCCAGGCCATCACCATGCTGGAAAGCAATTATCCCGGCTCGCCCGCGCTGATCAGTGCCCGTGCGCAGCTTGCCGGCCTGCTCGCGCGTGCTGGTAGGCAAGGTGATGCGCTTGTCCTCTTCCGCGATCTGGTGACCCAGGCGGAAGGCAAGGCCCCCGCTTCGCTGCGCCGGCTGATGGTGCCCTATTTCGACCTGCTTGCCGCAGGCGGCGGGAATGGCGACGCAGCCGCGGACATGTTTGCCGCCAGCCAGTTGCTGGTCCGCCCCGGCCTTGCCCAGACGCAGGCGGTGCTGGCACGCGAGCTGTCTGCAGGCAGTGACGAAGCGGCGCAATTGTTCCGCCGGGCGATCAATATCAGCCGTTCGATAGAGATATTGCGCGGCGAAGTGGCGCAGGCCCGCACGCAGGCAGAAGCGGGCGAGGCGGGTGCCGCAGACCTCTTCGCCACCAGGTCCAGCGAACTCGACCAGTTGCGCGCGATCCAGCTCGAGCTGCAGCAGCAGCTGGCGCAATATCCGCGGTACCGCGCAGTGAACGAGGAACGCATGGAACTCGCCGACCTGCAGGCATCGCTGCATCAGGGCGAGGCCTATCTCAAATTGGTGGAGCTGGGCACGCAAGTCTACGCAATCTATGCCCGGCCGCAGCAGGCCCAGGTCTACCGCGTGGAAGCCAGCGCCTACGATGTCGAGGAAATGGTCGACGTCCTGCGCGATTCCATCGCCATCGAGGAGGCTGGCCAGACGATCACCTATCCGTTCGAGATTGGCGTGGCGCGCGAACTCTACGCCGCGCTGCTCGGCCCGGTCGACGCTTCCTTGCGGGGCGTGGAGCACCTGATTTTCGAGCCCGACGGTGCCATGTTGCGCCTGCCCGCCAATCTGCTGGTGATGGATGATGCCAGCGTGACCGGATACATGGCGCGCACTGCGGACCCCGAGGAAGACGCCTATGATTATCGCGGCACCGCCTGGCTTGGCCGGGCGATGCAGGTCAGCACATCGGTCTCGCCCACAGCCTTCCGCGATGTGCGCGGCGCGCGACTGTCCGATGCCATGAACGCCTATCTCGGCCTGGGGCAGAACCTGCCGCTGGGCCAGCTTGCGGCATCGGGCAGCACACGCTCGGGGCAGTTTTCCCAGCGCTGTGCATGGTCGCCCGTCACCTGGGGCAATCCCATCCCCGATGCCGAACTGCGCCGCGCCAGCCAGGTACTGCAGGCCGATGGCGAAGCGGCCACACTGCTTACAGGCGGTGAGTTCACCGATACGCGGCTCAAGGAAATGGACGACCTCGATGAATATCGGATCCTCCATTTCGCCACCCACGGTCTAGTCACCACGCCCGAAGTGGATTGCCCGCCACGCCCCGCGCTGCTGACCAGCTTTGGCGATGCGGATTCCGACGGCCTGCTCTCCTTCGCGGAGATATTCGACCTGCAGATCGATGCCGATCTCGTCATCCTGTCCGCTTGCAACACGGCCAGCCGGGGCGGCATGATCGCGGCGCGCGAGGCAGGCGTGAGCACGGTCGGCGATTTCGCGCTCGACGGACTGGTCCGCGCCTTTGTCGGCGCAGGCGGGCGGACGGTGGTGGCGAGCCACTGGCCGGTACCCGACGACTACGACGCCACCGGCAGGCTCATCTCCGGCTTCTTCGAGAGCGGCCAGGGCGTCGGCACGGCAGAGGCGCTGCGCCGCTCACAGCTCGCCCTGATGGATGACGCGGAGACCTCGCACCCCTTCTACTGGGCGGCCTTTGCCGTGGTGGGAGACGGTGCCGTTGCAGTGAGGCGCTGAGCGGGCAGTGATTTCCTACTAACAGCGTCGGATTCCGTTTCGGAGTGAGTCGAAAACGGTAAGCCTTCGTGACCCGGAGCGCAGCGACCTTTATTGGTCGTGAGCACCGGAAGCGCGAAGGATTGCCGTTTGCAGGCCGCCCCGGAACGGAAGGCGATGCTGTTAGCGCCCCCAATCCTCGTTCGCGCGCGCGATCAGGTAGTGATGGATCGCCTCGGTCTCTTCCGGCGTCAGCAGGTCGGAGAAGTTGGCCATGCCTTTTTCAAGGTAGAGCCCTTCGAGCACGATCTGGTTGAACTTGGCATGCGTCTCGCGGTCCATGTGGCGCAGGTCCGCAACCCCGCCCATGGCGTTCTGGCCATGGCAGACGGAGCAGATTTGCTGGTACAGCTCGTGCCCGCGCGCCACGACATCTTCCGATGCGGTCAGGCGCGGCGGTTCGGGCGGAGCCGAGGCATTTTCCTCGAGCGGCGGCAGCTCTGCGTTCCCGCCCAGCTTGAACACCAGCAGGCGAGCGGGCGCGCGCGGCATCTCGATTCCGGCACCGCGTTCGATCTGCGCGGCACCCCCGCCCCACCCGGCATTGACGGCGATATACTGCACGCCATCAAGCTCATAGGTGATGGCGCCCGCCACGGGCGCGCTCTGCGTCGGAAATTCCCACAGCACATTGCCATTGCGCGCGTCGAAGGCGGTGAATGTCTGTTTGGTGGTCCCTTCAAAGACAAGGTCGCTTGCCGTCACCATCACGCCGCCATTGCCGTGGCGCGGCAGTTCCACCTGCCAGGCGAGCCGCTGGTTCACCGGGTCCCATGCCGTGAGCATGGCCTTCTCATAGCTGTTCGCCTGAGCCATCAGTTCGCCGCGAATACGCCCGGCCTCACCCGCATAGCCGCCCCAGCCGCTGTTCGAGCGCAAGGGCTGCGGCTGCCAGCCGGGTTGCACGGCATAGACAAAGGCGGACTGGTAGGCCGGGAAATAGGCGAGGCCCGTGCGCGGACTGAAGGCCATGGGGAACCAGTTGTGCGCCCCGCCCGGCCCCGGCGCGACCATCTTGGGCGTCTCGTCATAACGGACCGCAAGGCTCGTGACCGGTCGGCCGTTTGCATCGAAACCCTCGTTCCAGTTCTGGAACACATGCGCTTCGGCGCTGATGAATTCACCCGTCGCGCGGTCGAGCACGTAGAAGAAGCCGTTCTTCGGCGCCTGCATCAAGACCTTGCGCTTGTGCCCGTCGATGGTGAGGTCCGCGCTGATCATGCTGGCCGTGCAGGTCCAGTCCCACTCCTCGCCCGGGTTCATCTGGTAGTGCCAGCGGTATTCGCCGCTGTCGGCATCCAGCGCGACGATCGAGCAGACGAAAAGGTTATCCCCTTCGTTGTTCGAACGGTAGAAACGCGCATGCGGCACCGAATTGCCGGTGCCGATATAGACGAGATTGAGATCGGGATCGTAGGCAATGGCATCCCACGGATTGGCACCGCCGCCCAGCGTCTTCCACATGCCTTCATCGGACCATGTCGCGCGCATCATGGCATTGACGCTGTCCGAAGCCACACCATCGGGCCGGTCATCGGGATTGGGCGTAAGGAAGAACTTCCACACCTGCTCGCCCGTCTCGACATCATAGGCAGAGGCAAAGCCGCGCACGCCCAGATCGCCGCCCGACTGGCCGACAACCACCTTGTCGCCGAACACGCGCGGCGCACCGGTGATCGAATAGGCAAAACCGGTGTCGAGTTCGAAGGTGCGCGTCGACCACAGCTCCGCGCCCGAATCCTTGTCGAGCGCGATCAGGCGTCCGTCGAGCGTGGCGATGATGATCTTGTTGCCCGACATGGCAAGGCCGCGGCTGACCGGCTCGCAGCAGGCATAGCGGCCGAATTCGCGCGGGGTCCTGGGATCATAGGTCCACAGCACCTCACCCGTGCGCGCATCATAAGCGGTGGTGATGTTCCAGCTGAGCGTGTTGTAGATTACGCCATCGGCATAGAGCGGCGTTGCCTCCACCCCGCGATAGGTATCGAGATCGGCGTACCAGGCGAGGCCCAGCTGGCCGACATTGCCGGCGTTGATCTGGGTCAGCGGGCTGTAGCGCTGGGCAGTGTAATCGCGCCCGTCGCTGGTCCATTCTCCCGCGGCGGGATGGGCAAGCGGGTCCTGGCTGCTGGCTGCTGCAGTGAGAGACGCAGTGTCGCTGCTCGCCGTCGTGCAACTGGCAAGCGCCAGCGCGAGGGCCGAGACCATGATACGCGATCGCTGCGCAAATTGACTGTGACCTATCACTGATTTCCTCGTAAATTCAATAAGTTGTTCAAAATATTCGCCCTGAACCTGTGACCTTCCGCGAACCAGGGAACGCAAGAAGGTGGAACAAGACCCTTGCCATCACGCCTAGCTATTGTTCCGAAACGGGCAAGTAGGAAAGCCAAACCATCTCAATCCTGCGGCGGAAGGGCTATGGGCTGCGAGCCGTCGGCCTGCCGTCCAATCGTCAGGCTCTCCACCTGTTCCGGAGTGCCCGGCGGACGGTGATATGCACCAACCGTCGCCACATCGGGGCGGAAAACCTCGCCCGTCACCGGGTTCGGGTAGTGGAAGGGAATGATGTAATAGGCCGGATAGGTCAGGTAGACCGTGCTCGGCGGAATATCCGGCGGCGGATTGAACTTGTCGGGCCAGGTATTGTTGAGCGCATTTTCGCCCCAGCCCTGCCAGTTGGTATACATGGTGAAGGGGCCGGTCAGGCGGCTCATGCGCCACACGCCATCCTCGCCCTTTTCGAACTGGTCTTCATAGAGCGGCAGCCCCCAGCCGCTGTTCGCCATGACAAAGGCACGGCTGCGGATCCAGCCGGTCTCACCGTCGGGCGCAACATTGACGATAGGCTGGAACTGCATGTGGTTGGTCAGCATGCCGATATTGGCACCATCGGGGCCGAATGCTGTCTGCATATATTCGAGCACGCGGTGCTTGCCGATGAAGATGCCCTTGCCGCCGATCTCCAGCGTCGCATCTTCGGTGAACAGTTCGCTGAGGTGGGTCCACTGGCCCTTGTCGACGAAATAGCCATAGGCGCGCTGCACCCGCTCGATATCGTTCATGTCCTCGAGCCGGGTAATGCGGCTGTCGAGCTGGTCGAGCAGGGTATCGACGCTTTCCTCCTGCGCGGCGGCGGGGGTCGCAGCAGCGGCCAAGGCAATCACACAGCCAGCCAGCACCGCTCGCCCTGAGCCTGTCGAAGGGCCGCCCTTCTTTGAAGTGAAGGGCAATGCTTCGACAAGCTCAGCATGAGCGGATTTGAGAAGTTTAGGCAACATGCTCACTCCCTCCCCGAAATATCGTCGCGCGGTTGCACCACCTCGATCACCTCGCCCGTCACCGGATGCGGATAGCTGAACGGCGGGATGTAGTTGGACGGGAAGCTGCGATAGCGTTCGCTCGGCGGCTCGTCGGGCGGGAACAGCGCGCTCATCCCTTCCATCGGGATGGCCGAGCGCGCGAAACCGGCATCGTAATCGGTGAGCGCGGTCATGTAGAAATGCAGCTCGGCAATCTTCCACACGCCGTTCTCCTTGACATAGTCGTTCTCGTACAGGCCCACGCCCCAATTGCCATTGGCACCAGGCTCGGACAGCATGACCATGCCTTGCCAGCGACCGGTGGCGGTCTGTCCGTCCTCCGCCACGGTGATCATGGCCTGCAACTGCATGTGGTTGTTGAGATGGCCCGGCGCGAGCCTTTCCGGCCCGAACAGCAGCAGCGCCCGTTCGATCCGTTCGCGCCCGATATAAACGCCGCGCGCGCCATACTCGAACCGGCCATCGCGGGAGAACAGGGCTGCCACCTCGCTCCACAGGCCCTTGTCGAAGTAATAGCCGAATGTGGCCTGGAGCACCTCGATGTCCTGCTGGTCCTCCAGCCGCTCGACACGTTCGCGATAGGCGGCAAGGCGCTCTTCGGCGGATTGGGCGATGGCGGGTGCGGACACGGCCAGCGCCACTGCGGAGGCGATTGCGAGGCGGATCATCGTACCGGCCTCCCCGTGACGGGATGCGGTGCCTGGAAGGGCGGGATATTGGTCTGCGGGAAGCTCGCATTTTCCGCGCTCGGCGGCCGGTCGGGCGGGAAATCGACCGAGGTCTGGCTCCGCTGCAATCCTTCGCCTTCATCCAGACGCGCCCAGCCCTTGGCATAGGCGGCTTCGAAATTCACATAGAGGTGGAGCGACTTGATCTTCCACACGCCCCCTTCGCGCACATAGGAGTTTTCGTAGATGCCATCGCGCCATTCGGCATGCTGATGATACTGGCCGAGCATACCCAGGTCGCGCCAGCGTGCGGTGGCGGTGAGCGCATCGTCCGCGACTGTGATGGCGGGCTGCAGCGTCACCCATTCGTTGAGCTGGCCGTAGATCAGCCCTTCCTGCCCGCCGTGCAGGCGGCGCAGATATTCCTCGATCCGCTGCGGGCCGGCATAGACGCCGTCGATGCCCATTTCGAACGTCCCGTCATCGGCGAACAGCGTGGCGGCCTGCCGCCACAAGCCCCGATCGACATAATAGGCGAAGGCGCGCTGCAGGTTCTTGATCGCGCGGACCCCTTCCAGCTTCTCCACCCGCACGGTCAGCGCGGCGGCTTCGGCGCGGATCTGGGCCTCGGACATTTGCGCCTGTGCGGGCAGGGGCAAAACCAGCAGGCTGGCGGCGATAACGAGTTTGCGCATCACTCCCCTCCCGGAATTGCGGCATTGCGGATAATGAACGGGCCCGGATCCTGCGACTGCTTGGCGGGATCGAACATGAAGGACAGCTTGCCTTCGGGATAGAAGGCGCGGCCATTGGCGACCGTGACCGAGCTGGCATAGTCGATGCCGCTGGCGATCACTTCCACCTGCACCGGGCCGGTCTCGGGAATGGTCAACACCGTGATGGTGCCGCTATTGCCTTCCGACTGGACCATGCGGCCATCGGGCAGCGCGCGCAACCCGTCCGGCGCGTTCAGCGGCTGCGAGGTTTCGAGCACCTCGACATTATCGAACAACCCGTTGTCCTCGATGCCGATTTGCAGGAAGGTGTTGCGCTGGATGGCATTGGCATAGAGCGCACCATCGCTGCTGAAAGCAATACCATCAATGCTGGCAAACTCCGGCGACACCGCCCAGGATTCAAACGCCTCGCCGCCATTGGCCAGCTTGACAATCCGCCCGCCCATCATCTCGCTGGCATAGACATCGCCGTTTGCCGCAATGGTCATGTCATTGCACATGGCCGGACCGTCAACCGCCAGCGGATAGCTCGCGGCAAAGCTGCCATCGGCAAGGCTGAAGGTCTTGATCGCCGGAGCACCGCCGCCAGCCATGTCGTTCGAGCACACCCACAGCAGTCCGCGCGGATCGTCGGCCAGCACGCCGAACACTGTGGCCAGCCCGTTCGTCTCGTCGGGCACAATCCAGGCTGGCGCGGTTTCGGCACCGGGCTGTGCACGGAAGATCATGCCAGGGTTGCTGCCGATATAGATATTGCCCGCGGCATCGGAGGTGATGCTCTCGGGGAACAGGCGCTCGCCCTCCATGACGATTTCCAGCGGTGCGGAGGCTGCTTCTACAACCGGTTCTGCCGCACATCCTGCCGCGCCCAAAGCCATAACCGCTGCCGCGCAAATACCCATGCGGCCAGCCGGCCCCGCCAATCTCACCATGCGAACTCCCCTCAAGACGCCGGATCCGGCGCAGGCATCACATCATAAGGCCGTGAAGCGGCGTGAGAAGCCCCTAAGACGTAACAGTTTGCATCCTGGTAAGTTAGCGCTACCATCGGCGTGACCGTCGTGAGGAGAGGCACATGACCAGCAAGAAGACCGAAAACCTGTCACGGCGCGAGCTGCTGGCTGCCGGCGTTGCGGCGGCCGGTGCAGTCTCCGCAGCAAGCGCGATGGCGCAACAGGCCGAAGGGCAGCCCATGCCCGGCGGCGCGAACCTTCCCGGACTGGAGAGCGAGAAGATGCGCTGGGCGATCGTCGGCCTCGGCAGCTTCGGCGTGAACCAGGTAATCCCCGGCTTTGCCGATGCGCAGCAGTCGCGCATGACCGCCTTTGTTTCGGGCAATCCGGCCAAGGCGCAGGATCTGGGCGCGCGCTACGGCGTATCACGCTTCTACAATTACCAGAATTTCGATGACATGGCGCGGGATGAGGAAATCGACTGCGTGTATATCGTCCTGCCGGTGGGGCTGCATGCCGAATACACGATCCGCGCGCTGCGGGCGGGCAAGCATGTGTTGTGCGAAAAGCCCATGGCCTCGACCGCTGCCGAGGCGCAGGCGATGGTCGATGCCGCGCGCGAGGCGAACCGCCAGCTGGGCGTTGCCTATCGCGTCCATTTCGAGCCCAACAATCGCGATGCGCAAAGGCGGATCGTGGCGGGCGAACTGGGCACGATCCGCCACATCTCCGCCGATCATGGCTTTTCGGCCAACCCCGAATTCCCGCCGCACAAATGGCGTCTGGAACGGCTGCTCGGCGGCGGCGGGTCGATGTATGACATCGGCATTTACGGGCTCAATACATCGCTGATGATGCTGCCGGGTGACCGCGTGACCTCGGTTTCCGCCGCCTATTCCACACCAGCGGGCGATAACCGCTTCAACGAAGTGGAAGGCGCGATCGAATATCGCCTGCGCATGGCCAGCGGCATCAGCGTGCAGGGCTCCTCATCCTATTGCTACAGCCCCTATGTCTCGCGCCAGCGCTATTTCGGCAGCACCGGCAGTATCGAGATGCAGCCCGCCACCACCTATGACAACAACGTCATCCAGCTCGAAGCTGGCGGCGCACCGCGCACATTCCGCAGCGGCGATCCGATGAGCCAGTTTGCGGCGCAGCTCGACGGCTTTTCCCGGGCGGCGCGCAGCAACACACCGCATCTGACGCCGGGCGAAATGGGCCTGCGCGACATGCAATTGATGGAGGCGATGTACCGCAGCGCCGATGCCGGCGGCTCGGTTGTCGAGGTGGATATCGCGGTTTAGAGTCCGATGCTCCGCTCCCCCTCAAGGGGGAGGAGTTTTTGATCCGGCGGTTTGGCTAACGCTGGATATCGGCGCCAGCATCCTCCAGATCGGATGGAACAAGATCGGGCAGATCTCCCGGCTGCGCGGATTTGACCGCCATCGCCCTGAGGCCTGCCCAGAGCGCAGCCTTGTCTCCGGCGCTTTCCAGCCAGCGATGGAGCACACCTGCGGCAAAGGCATCGCCCGTTCCGATCCTGCCGACTGTGTCTGCCAGCACCATCGGCCCAGCCTCCATCAAGCCCTCGCGCCTGTCGATCCGCGCGGTCACTGACTGCGTCTCGTCCGCATGAGTGCTGCGCGCGGTCGAGACCAACATCGACAGCTTGGGAAAGGCGGTAAACATGGCCTCGGCCGCGCTGCGCGGTCCAGCGTCCCCGAAATCCCGGCCCAGCAACAGGCCCGCATCACGATAATTGCCGATCACCATGTCCGCCTGCGCCACCAGCGGGGTTAGTACCGCGCGCGGATCGCGCCCGCTCGCCTGCCACAGGCTGGCGCGGTAATTGCCGTCGAACGAAATCGTGCAGCCCCGGGCAACCGCCAGCTCCATCAAAGCGCAAGTCGCAGCTGCGCCCTCCTTGCTTACAGCAGGCGAAATGCCGGAGACATGCAGGTGATCGACCCCTCCGAGCGCCGATGCAAAATCATAGGCCTCGGCATCGGCGCGCGCGAAGGCGCTGCCTGCCCGGTCGTAGATCACATCGCCGCCACGCGGCCCGGCACCGGGATTGTGGAAATAGGTGCCCATCCGCCCTTCGCCTTCACGCAGGAAGGCAAGGTCCAGCCCCTCGGCCCTGATCCTCTGCCGCGCCAACTCACCCAGATGCCCGGCGGGAAGCGTGGAGATAAGCCGCACGTCATGGCCCAGTTGCGCAAGACCCACGGCGACGTTGGCTTCCGCCCCGCCGACATGCATGTCCAGCCCGCTCGCGCGCCGAAGCGATACGCCATCCTGCGGCGCAAACCGCAGCAGGACTTCTCCGAAACAGGCGATCCTTGCCAAATTAGCCCTCCGACAGCGGGGCCGCCTCCATCCGCGGCACCAGCAGGTGGATGATAATGAATGCGATCAGATAGCCAAGCCCGGCATAGATCACGATCGGCGTGTAGGAGCCGGTCAGTTCGAGCGTCCAGCCGGTCGCCTGCGCGATCAATATGCCGCCCACGGCACCTGCAGCACCGCCCATGCCTGCTACCGTCGCCACCGCGCGGCGCGGGTAGAGATCGCTGATCATGGTGAAGATGTTGGAACTGAAGGCCTGATGTGCCGCCGTGCCCAGACCGATCAGCAAGACTGCCACCAGCGGATTGGGCGCATAGGTCACCGTCACCATCGGCAGGGCGAACAGCGCGGCGATAAACAGCGTGGTCTTGCGCGCGCGGTTCACCGACCAGCCGCGGGCGATGAAATGCGAGGACAGCCAACCGCCCGCAATCGAGCCCACATCGGCCAGCAGATAGACGCCGATCAGCGCCGGGCCGATGGTGGCAAGGATGCCGCTGTCTCCGGTGGGGAATAGCTCCATCCCCTGCGTGCGCGAGAGGAAATCAGGGAGCCAGAAGAGGAACAGATACCACACCGGATCGGTGAAGAACTTGCCGCAGATGAAATACCACGTCTGGCGCTGGCGGATCGCTTCGCCCCAGCTCAAAGGCTTGCCAGCCGCGTCCTCGCCATCCTGCTCGATCCAGCGCCGCTCCTCATCCGTAACCTTTTCGTGTTCTGCAGGCTGGCGGAAGAAGCGCAGCCAGGCCCAGAGCACGATGAAGCCGATCCCGCCCGTGACGAGGAAGGCCGCTTCCCAGCCATAGGCTCCGGCGATGCCGATGGCGATAATCGGCGTCAGCAGCACGCCGACGTTCGCTCCGGCATTGAGGATGCCCACGCCCAGCGCACGCTCCCTCTTTGGAAACCATTCGGCGACCGATTTGACCGCGCCGGGATAGGCGGCGCTTTCGGCGATACCCAATGTCACGCGGGCGATGATGAAGGCGAGCACACTGCGCGCGGCGGCGTGGAAACACGCGGCAAGGCTCCACAGCGCGATGGCGATCGCCATGCCCTTGCGGGTGCCGATCTTGTCGAGCCAGCGCCCCACCACCAGCAGGCCGATGCCGTAACTCGCCTGGAAGGCGGTGACGATATTGCCGTAGTCGACCTCGCTCCAGCCCAGGTCCTCCTCGATCACCGGCTTCAACACGCCGATGATCTGGCGGTCGATATAGTTGATCGTGATAACGAAGAAGAGCATCGCACAGATGCCCCAGCGGTATTTACCGAGCGGCTTCTGCAGCCCCGTTGCCGCACCTTCGGCGTGTGCGGCACTCTCTGTCTGGGACATTTATGTCTCCCCTCTCCCTGATAGCGCTACCATATGTGCGCAAGTCGCGGGCGGCAAGCCCGTTCAGCCCTACTCCTCGGCGAATCCCGCAGTGGCACGCAATCGGCTGCGCAATATCGTGCCCGATTCGGTCAGGTCTTCCGCGCGCCAACCCGCAGGCGGCGTTCCCGGTTTCAGCGCGGCGCTGCTCTCGTCCCGGTCGGAAATCGACCAGTTCATCCAGCTGATGCCGTTGGCCTCGGCCCAGTCCCACCAGCTTTGCGAACTTTCCATGTCCAGCGGGCCGTCGCCATCTGCGTTGACCAGGCCAAACTCGGTGATCATGAGCGCCAAACCGGCACCGATCGCCGCATCGCCCTTGGCGCGCAGTTTCTCCTTGTGAGTGCCGGCATAGTAGTGGAGCGTGTAGCCCAGGTTTTCGCCTTCGACCGGGTCCTGCGCGGCGATGTCGACGTCCTGGCTCCAGCTGGGCGTGCCCAGGATGATGACGTTGTCAGGGTCGATCGCGCGGATCGCGGCGACCATGCGCTCGTGATAGGGCTTCACATCGCGGCTCCAGTCCACATTGTCGCGCAATGGCTCGTTGAACGGTTCGTAGATGAGGTTGGGCAGGTCGCCATAGCGCCGCGCGATCTCGGTGAGGAACCTTTCCGCCTCTTCCGGATGGTTGCGGTGGGCGTGCCAGTCAAGCACCACATAGATGCCGTTGGCCGCCGCAGCCTCGATTACCGTGGAGGCCTTTGCAATCTCGCGGTCGAAATGGTTGAGCGCGCTGTCCTGCCCCTCGGCGGCAATCGAGGCGCGGATCGCGGTCACCTTCCAGTCATCGACCAGCCAGTCGACCGTTTCGCGGCTGTAATATTGCGGCCCCCATTGCGACCAGAACAGGCTCATTCCGCGCAGGGTGACCGGGTCGCCGTGCTCTCCCACCAGCCTGCCATCGGCGATGGAGAGAGCGCCATTGAGCGCTACCGGGCTGCCCTCGGGTGCAGACCCGTCGAAGCTGGCCTGCATTTCGGTGCCGGTGGCCGCGCATCCCGACAGCGCCAGTGCACCAGCGGCAAGAATTCCGCCTATGAAGCGTATCATTGACCCTCTCCCATGCGGCCCAGTTCACCGTGGGCTCTATCTATGAATGCGATATGTTCGGCAGCAGGCTCCCATGCGGAAGCGAGCAGGCCGCCCCTGCCGAATATTGCTGCTACCTGTTCCGCAATGCTCTTGTTGTCGACGGCGCTTCGCAGTTTCTCGGCCATCGGATCATTCAGCAGCTTGCCACCGGATATGTGCAAAAGCCAGGCGGCAATGCCGGTCAGGATGGCCGGGCATTGCGCTTGCGACACTGCCAGCGTGGCGAGCCAGCGCTGCGGAATCTTCTGGCTGCCGTCCATGGCGATCTGCACCAGCCGGTGGTTGAGTGCCGGATCCTCGAAACGCGCGACCAGCGCATCGGCATAGGCGGAAAGGTCCAGTCCCGAAGGCGGATCGATGGTTCCCGCCGCTTCCGCCCGCATCAGCCTGTCCGCAGCCAATCGCAATTCGGGATCGGCAATCGCCTGGTGGACGAACTCGTGCCCCCGCAGCAAGCCGCAATAGGCAAGGAAGCTGTGCGCGCCATTGAGCATGCGCAGCTTGGCTGTCTCGTATGGCGCAACATCGGAGACTATCTGGACGCCGTGATCTTCCCATCGCGGGCGTGGTCCCGCGAAGCGATCCTCGATTACCCACTGGCTGAAACGCTCGGTAAACACGGCGCCCTCGTCGCGCAGACCGAGGCGTTGTTCCAAGGCGTCGAGATCCGCAGTGCTTGCGGCGGGCACGATGCGGTCGACCATTGTGGAAGGAAAGCTGCATTCATCCGGCACCCACATGCTGACGTGGCGCGTGCGCAAGTGGGTGTAGCTGCCCAGCAGCCGTGCCAGCACCCCGCCATTGCCGGGCAGGTTGTCGCAGCTGAGCAGCGTCACACCCGGCAGCCCTGCGGTGCGGCGGCGGCGAAGACCCTCGGCCAGCAGCGGATAGAAGCTCCTGTCCGCCTGATCGAGATCGAGCGAACCATCGCTTGCCCGGCAATAGCCCTTCTCGGTAACGGTGAAGCTGACGATGCGGCATTCGGGCGCGGCGATCCGCTCTGCAATCTTTTCCGCATCGCTGCCCGCCACCAGCACTTCGCGAAGCGAGCCGACCACGCGCGTTGTTGCCTCATCGCCGCTCCGCTGTGTCAGCGTGTAGAGCCCGCCCTGCGGATTGAGTTGCTGCGCCACCGCATCCGACCGCAGCGAGACGCCGGAAATCATCCAGCCGCCCTCGCCCGCCTCCATCGCCGCATCGCAATAGGCCGCCAGATGCGCGCGGGCAAAGGCACCGAGGCCGAAATGCACGATCCCCACCGCCTGCGCATCGGGATCATAGGAATATCGCGCAATTCCTTCCGGCAACTCGCCCAGCGTATCGGGCGAAAGCCTCATCCTCCCCTCCCGCTTGCGGGAGGGGCCGGGGGTGGGCACGTCACGTGACCAGAAGCAGGCCCACCCCTAACCCCTCCCGCAAGCGGGAGGGGGAACGGAATGGCCCCTGGCCCTGTCACAACCGATAGGCCCGCTTGGCCAAATTGTACGCCAGGTCCTGCGCCAGCTCGAACGCCTCGTCTTCCTCCAGCCGGTGCTCCGCGACCAGTTCGGCCAGGAAGCCGCAATCCACCCGCCGCGCCAGGTCATGCCGCGCCGGGATGGACAGGAAAGCGCGCGTATCGTCATTGAAGCCGACCGTGTTGTAGAAACCCGCTGTCTCCGTGGTCATGCGGCGGAAGCGGCGCATGCCTTCGGGGCTGTCGTGGAACCACCATGCGGGACCCAGCTTGAGGCAGGGATAATGGCCCGCCAGCGGTGCCAGCTCGCGCGCATAGGCGGTCTCGTCCAGCGTGAAGAGGATCAGGGACAGATCAGGCTCATTGCCGAAACGGTCGAGCAGCGGCTTGAGCGCGTGGACATAATCGGTGGCGAGCGGGATATCCGCCCCGACATCGCGCCCGAAACGGTTGAAGAGCATCGCATTGTGATTGCGAAAGCTGCCGGGATGGAGCTGCATCACCAGCCCGTCCTCCAGGCTCATGCGCGCCATCTCGGTGAGCATTTGCGCACGGAACAGTTCCGCATCTTCCGGCAGCGCACCGCCGCGCTTGATCTGGTTGAACAGGCGCTCGGCCTCCTCGCCCGGAAGATCGGCGGTTCGCGCGGTGGGATGGCCGTGATCGGTCGAGGTCGCCCCCATCTGCTTGAAGAAGGCGCGCCGCTGGCGATGCGCGGCAAGGTATCCCTGCCAGTCGAGGCAATCCTCGCCCGTCAACTCGGACAGCGCGTCCAGATTATCGGTAAATCCTTCGAATTCGGGATCGACCACCGGATCGGGGCGATAGGCGGTGATCACGCGCCCGCCCCAGCCGCTTTCACGGATCGCCTTGTGGTGGGTGAGCGGGTCGAGCGGATTTTCGGTGGTGGCAATGACCTCGATATTGAAGCGCTCGAACAAGGCACGCGGGCGGCAGGCATCGGTCGCCAGCGCATTGGTGATCGTGTCGAAATAGAGGTCTGCCGTTTCCCCCTCCAGCCGCACATCCAGCCCGAAGACCTCGTGGAACACCCAGTCGCACCAGATGCGCGAGGGGGTGCCCCGGAACAGGTGATAATTCTGCGCCAGCAGGCGCCAGGCCTCGCGCGGATCGGCCTCCGCGCCCTTCACGCCCAAAGCCTCGAGCGCGATCCCCTGCGAATACAGCATGCGGAAAAGATAATGGTCGGGCTGCAGCAACAGTTCCGCCGCATTGCCAAAGGGCTCGTTCAGCGCGAACCACGCCGGGTCGGTGTGCCCGTGCGGGCTGATGATCGGCAGGCCCTTGACCGTGTGATAGAGCGCCCGCGCCACGTCCTTCACGCGCGGTTCCGCCGGGAACAGCCGGTCCTCGTCCAGCGATAATGGCTTGGCCAAGCGCGTCTCCTCTCGCATTATGCGCTGGTCTCGTTTACAACTATGGTAGCGCTAACGTAAAGGCCTGTCTGAGATGAAAATCACCGCCGCAAGAGTAGTCGTGTGTTGTCCGGGGCGAAATTTCGTCACGCTGGTGGTGGAAACCGACCAGGGCGTGACCGGCATTGGCGATGCCACGCTCAACGGACGCGAGCTGGCCGTGGCCTCCTATCTCACCGACCACGTGATCCCCAACCTGATCGGCCGCGACCCGCAGAGGATCGAGGACATGTGGCAATTCCTCTATCGCGGCAGCTACTGGCGGCGCGGACCGGTGCAGCTTTCGGCCGTTTCCGCGGTCGATACCGCGCTGTGGGACATCAAGGCCAAGATGGCGGGCATGCCGCTCTACCAGCTGCTGGGCGGCAGGAGCCGCGAGCGTGTGCTCGTCTATGGCCATGCCAATGGCGGCACGCTGGAAGAGACGGTCGAGGCCGTGGGCCAGTATATCGACATGGGGTACAAGGCGATCCGCGCGCAGAGCGGCATTCCGGGCATCGAGAAGGCCTATGGCGTGGCGCGCGGCACGCTGCATTACGAACCTGCCGATGCGGCGCTTCCCACAGAAACCGTGTGGGACACGCCCAAATATCTGCGCTTCGCTCCCAAACTGTTCGAGGCCCTGCGCAAGGAATATGGCGACGAGCCCGAACTGCTGCACGACGTGCACCACCGGCTGACGCCGAACGAGGCAGCGCAATTGGGCAAGTCGCTGGAGGATTATCGCCTGTTCTGGATGGAAGACCCGACGCCTGCCGAGAACCAGCAGGCCTTCCGCCTTATCCGCGAGCGGACCACCACGCCCTTGGCCGTGGGCGAGATCTTCAACACGATCTGGGATGCGAAGGAACTGATCGAGAACCAGCTGATCGACTATATCCGCACCACCGTGCTGCGCGCGGGCGGCATCACCCATCTGCGCCGGATCGCCGACCTTGCCAGCCTCTACCAGGTGCGCACCGGAAGCCACGGCGCCACCGACCTCTCGCCCGTCACCATGGGCGCGGCGCTGCATTTCGACACATGGGTGCCCAATTTCGGCATCCAGGAATATATGCGCCATTCGGACGAGACCGACGCGGTCTTCCCGCACGATTACCACTTCGCCGACGGCTTCCTCCATTGCGGGGAAACCCCCGGCCACGGCGTGACGATCGACGAGAAGCTGGCGGCGAAATATCCCTACAGCCCTGCGCAGCTACCCGTGGCGCGGCTGGAAGACGGGACCATGTGGAGCTGGTAAGGAATTAGTACAAATCCCGCTCATCCTGAGCTTGTCGAAGGATAGTCCTTCCTTGGTCAGGTCACGCTGAACAGAAGTACTGCCCTTCGACAAGCTCAGGGCGAGCGGGGTAGGGTCAGGCGCTCAGGGAACCGGCTCACCGTGATAGAGGAACCCAGCCGTGGGTTCGCGTTCGAAGACCGGCCCGCTCTCGCTGCCATCGTGTACGATCACCGAAATCTCGCGCCATTCCTCCATGCCCGGGAAGGTGCCTTCGCGCTCACCCAGCGCCAGCACTTTTGAGGCATCGTACCAGCGCATGGGAACGCGGGTGTACTGTCCGCGCGCATAGCCCATGTCGGTCCCCTCATCCTCATACAGCGCGAAGGCGCCGTCGGCCCCGGCAAAGACATGCACGGTCAGCGGAGCTTGCGGGTTCTCGCCGGTGTGCTGGACATCCGGCCCTGTCGGGATGATCGCGCCCGCACGGATGAACAGCGGCATGCGTTCGCGCGGCGCATCGACCGTAATGGTCTGCTCGCCCGCATGGCGCTCGCCCGTGTCGGCATTGTACCAGTCGCTCCCGGCGGGAAGGTAGACCGGCCATGTGCGCGCTTCGAACTCAGTGACAGGAGCCGCCATGAAGGCGGTGCCTAACATATACTGGTTGTCGATCTCCCAGGTCGCGCGGTCGCCCTCGAAATCCATCACCAGCGGACGGATGATCGTGCCGTCATCGAAATACGTGCCCGCCGCCAGCGAGTAGATATAGGGCATCAGCCGATAGCGCAGACGGTGGTAATGGGTGAGGCCTTCCATCATCGCCGGATCGTCCGCTGCGATGATCGGCGTCTCGCGGTACGGATATTCGCCGTGGCTGCGGAACAGCGGGCTGAAGGCCCCGAACTGGAACCAGCGCATATAGAGTTCGCGCCATTCGGGGATGTGCTGGTAGTGCTCTTCGGAATAGCGGCTTTCGACCGCGAAACCGCCGATATCGTGCGTCCAGTTGGGCACACCCGCCACGGACAGATTGGTGCCCGCGCTGATCTGGTCGCGCAAATCCTCCCACCGCGCCGCCACATCGCCGCTCCACAATGCCGCGCTGGCCCGCTGGATGCCGCCGAAACCGCTGCGGGTGAGGATGAAGGGCCGCTTGCCGGTCTGCGACGCGCGCAAGCCTTCCGCCACGCCCTCTGCATGCGGCAGGGGGTAGGAATTGAAGATCGCCGCGCCGGGAACGCCGGTGGCGGGCGAGGTCATCTGGTACTTGCGCTCTTCCACCGAAAGGTTGGAGTGCCAGTCCGGCTCGGTCGCATCCATCCACCAGGCATCGAATTCGAGCGGCAGCAGGCTGTCCGCCATCTGCCGGAAATAGGTCTCGCGCGCCTCGGCGGCATAGGGATCGTAGAAGGTGTTGGCATAGCCCGGCCCCACCCAGTCGCGCTGTCCCGCCTGGAGCGGGCGCTGGTAAAGCCATTGCGCCAACTCCTGCCCGTTGCGGGTACCGGGATAGAACTTGGGCCAGACCGAGATCATCACCCGCGCATCGAAGGCGTGCACCGCACGAACCATGGCGGCGGGATCGGGGAAGCGCTCGGGATCGAAACAGTGGCAGCCCCACTGGTCTTCGGGCCAGTAGAACCAGTCCTGCACGATATTGTCGATCGGGATACCGGCATTGCGATATTGCAGCAGCACGCCCGTCAGCTCGTCCTGCGTCTGATACCGCTGGCGCGATTGCCAGAAGCCATAGGCCCAGCGCGGCATCATCGCCGCCTTGCCCGTCAGGCGGCGATATCCGGCAATCGCCTCATCCATCGTTGGCGCGGGCACGACGTAATAGTCGATCGCCTTGCCCGCCTCGCTCGCGAAGCTGACCGAGTGGCGGTCCGCATCGGGCAGCGGATCGGCATGTTCGAGCGCGATGTAGCCCTGGTTGGGTTCCCACTCGATCTTGAACTCGACACGCTGGCCCGCGCTCAGGTCGAGCTCGAAATTGTGGTACCAGGGGTTCCAGTTCTGCCGCCAGCGGCTGAGCACTTCCTCCCCGTCCACCAGCACCTTCACATAGGAGGAGGAGTAGAGACGGAACTTGTGCGTGCCGCCCACTTCGGGCTGAAACACCCCGCGCCATACCACCTGCTGCAACTCCGCCGAATTGCCCGCCGTGTTCTGGCCGGTGGTGGCCGCGGTGACCGCCGCCTGCGCCTCCTGCGGCCAGCGCGCCTGATCGCGGATATACTGGTAATCGACCGCCGGTTCCTGTCGTACCGCTGCGGTCCGCCCACCGACAAAATAGGTCGCCCGCCAATCGAGCGCGAGCTTCTCGTAAGGATCAGGGTCGCCCACGCGCGTGATCGAATTGTTGTCCCACAAGATGCCGTAGCCGCGCGTCGAGACCAGGTAGGGAATGGCGATAGCCATGTTATGCTGGGCGAGTTCCACATCCTCGCCGTTGTAGTTCATCTGACCGTTCTGGTGCTGGCCAAGGCCGTAGAGCCCCTCATCGGTCCCGCGGTTGAACTGCACGCGGGTGGCGAGCCATTGCTGCCCTTCAATCTCGAGCGGGTCCATGCGCCGCGCGGAGGCATACTCGTCGAGCAGCACCGCGCCCTCGCGGTCATAGACGATCAGCCTCCCGTCACCGAGCCCGACGGCGGCATGGCCCATATGCGTCGTCAGGCTCGCCCGCGTGCCATCCTGATAGAAGACCGGATCGCCATCGGCCTCGGCATTCACCATCAGGCTGGGAAGCACCTCGCCCAGATCGCTCGCCACGCTGATGCGGAAGGTGCCGTCGCGAAAAGCGAGCACGCGCACCTTCTCGCCCGCATCGGTGGTGACCACCATGCCATGCGGGATCTGCTCGGCTTCGCCAGCCCATGCCTGTGCGGGAAGCAGCGCCAGAGCAAGGGCAACGAGAAACCGCATGGTCAGTAGACCGAGACCTGCGTGGGAATGGCGGCAGGGGTGATCGTGCCGGATGCAGTGCCTGTCACCACCACTTCGGCCCTTGCCCTGATATCGTCGGCAGCGCTGCCAAGCATCAGTTCGATCCTCCCCGGCTCGATCACCCAATCGCGGCCAAGCCCCCAGAGCGCGAACTGTGCCGCGCCGAGGGTGAACGCAACATGCAGCGTCTCGCCCGGTTCCAGGCGCATGCGGTAGAACCCGCGCAATTGCATGACGGGCCGCGAAGTGCTGGCGACAGGATCGCGCATATAGAGCTGGATCACCTCGTCACCTGTCACACGGCCCGCGTTGGTGACGGGAATGGTCACGGTCACCTCGCCGCCATCTGCCGGAATTTCGGCTGCGCTCAACACCGCCTCGCCATAGGTAAAGCTGGTGTAGCTGAGGCCGTGTCCGAATGCGTAGAGCGGGGTGATCGGCAGATCCATATAGCGCGCCGTATCCTTCGACAGGTCGGGATCGGCAGGCCTGCCGCTGGGCAGATGGTCATAGGAGAAGGGAACTTGGCCCGTCGAACGCGGGAAGCTCGCGGGCAGCTTGCCGCCGGGGTTCACCTCGCCAAACAGCGTGTGCGTGATGGCAGGTCCCGCCTCCACGCCCAGCAGCCATGTGGCGAGCACCGCATCGGCGGCTTCGTCCACTTCGGGAATCGCAAGCGGGCGCCCGCCCATCAGCACCACGACGAGCGGCTTGCCCGTGGCGGCCACCGCCTCCAGCAATTCGCGCTGGCGGCCCGGCAGTTCGAGCGAGGAGCGGCTGCGCGCCTCGCCAGACCAGTCGTAATCCTCACCGATGGCGAGCACGACCAGGTCGGAGTTTTCTGCCGCGGCTACGGCGGCGGCAATACCGCTGGCATCGTCGCTGCGGCTGTCCGCCCCGGCGACATAGGTGACGGCTGGATGCGCCGCTTCGAGCGCCGCCCGCAAGGTCACGACGTCCTCCTCCCGCCCCTGCGCTCGCCAGCTGCCGAGCTGCGAAAGCGCATCGTCGGCCAGCGCGCCGATCAGCGCGATGCGACCTGCGCCTTGTGCGAGCGGGAGTACCCCGCCTTCGTTCTTGAGCAGCACGATCGAACGTTCGGCGGTCCAGCGAGCCATGTCGCGATGCCCTTCCGAGAGCAGCATCAACTCCTCGCGTACGGTGTCATGATAGGCATAGGGATCGTCGAACAGGCCCAGGCTCTGTTTCACGCGCAATATGCGCAGCACCGCTTCGTCAAGCAGTGGCAGCAGTGCGGGATCGGCAGCGATCGCCGTCTTGAGATCGTCGGCATAAACGTCTGCCACCATGTCCATGTCGACGCTCGCGCGAAGCGCCAATGCAGCAGCATCCGAACGGTCGCCGGCAACGCCATGCGCTATCAATTCTTCGACAGCGCGCCAGTCCGACAGCAGCAATCCGTCCCAGCCCCATTCCTCGCGCAGGATGCCGCGCAGCAGGCCGGCATTGCCGGTGGTAGGCACGCCGCCAATGGCGTTGAAGGCGGTCATGTAGCTCGCCGTGCCTTCCTCTGCCGCCGCGCGAAAGGGGGCGAGATAGGTCTCGCGCAGCGCGCGCTCGGAGATTTCCGCCCCGGCATAGTCGCGTCCGCCCTCTGCAGCACCATAGGCACCGAAATGCTTGGTTCCGGCCATGATCGTATCGCGCGCGGCAAGGTCATCGCCCTGGAAGCCGTGCACTTGCGCCGCTGCCATGCGGCTGCCGAGATAGGCATCCTCGCCCGCGCCTTCGACAATGCGGCCCCAGCGCGCATCGCGGGCAATGTCCACCATCGGCGCAAAGGTCCAGTGCAGGCCCGATGCGCTGGCTTCCCGCGCTGCGACACGGGCATGCAATTGCGCGACATCCTCGTCCCAGCTTGCCGCCATGCCCAGCGGCACGGGGAAGATCGTGCGATAGCCATGCACCACATCCATCGAGAAGAGCAGCGGAATGCCCAGCCGGCTTTCCTCCACCGCCACGCGCTGCAGTTCGCGCAGTTCGGCAGCGCCCGCAACATGCAGGTAGGAACCCACTTCGCCGCGCCGCACGCGATCCAGTTCGTCCGGCCCCAGCCGCGAATTCAATGCCTTCGAGCGGCCGCCCATGCGCTGCACCAGCTGGCCGATCTTTTCCTCCGGCGTCATCCGGCCCAGCAGCGCCTCAAGGTCGGTCTGCTGCTCGGCCTGGGGCTCGTTCCGGGCAAGCGAGGGCTGCGCACCGGCAAGCAGCACGAAGCAGGCCGCCACTGCTGCGACGAGCCAGAGACCGAATTGACGGGTTCGATGCGTGACAGTCATAGCTTCTCCCGGACAAGCCCTTATCATTTTGCCTTTGACTTTGTAGGCAAGAGTTAGAATGGTAGCGCTCACATAGCAAGAATCTCCGCCAATGATGCGGAGCAGGAGAGGAATAATGGTTCGGATCGGATTGGCAATCACGGCTGGCGTGGCGGCATTGGCTCTGGCGGCCTGCTCGGAAGTTTCGGGCGACGGCGAACCCGGCGTGGCGCATCCCGAACTCTGGCCAGCCTATGACTATCCCGTTACCCTCTCCGAGGCGGATGAAGCGCGCATTGCCAATATCGTTTCGCGCATGACGCTGGAAGAAAAGATCGGCCAGCTGGTGCAGGCCGACATCTGCTGCGTCACGCCCGACGAAGTGCGCGAATACAATCTCGGCTCGGTGCTCAATGGCGGCAATTCAGGCCCCTATGGCAACGACCTGGCCCCCGCGAGCGACTGGCTGAAGCTGGCGGACGAATTCTGGGAAGCCTCCACCGATACATCCGATGGCGGCGTGGGCATCCCGGCAGTGTGGGGCACCGATGCCGTGCACGGCCATTCCAACATCATCGGCGCGACGATATTCCCGCACAATATCGGCCTTGGCGCCATGCGCGATGTCGATGTGATCGAGCGGATCGGCGTCGCCACGGCGAGGGAAATCCGCGTGACGGGCCAGGAATGGACCTTCGCCCCCACCGTGGCCGTGCCGCAGGATTTCCGCTGGGGCCGCGCCTATGAAGGCTATTCGTCGGACCCGGCACTCGTCTCCTCCTATGTCGGCGCGATGGTGCGCGGGCTGCAGGGCAGCCCTGACAATCATGACTTGCTCTCCGGCCCCTATGTCATCGCCTCCACCAAGCATTTCCTCGCCGATGGCGGCACCGACAATGGCACCGACCAGGGCGACAGCTCGGTCAGCGAGGAAGAACTGCGCGATATCCACGGCGCACCCTATGGCCCCGCCATTGCCGAAGGCGTCTCCACCGTCATGGCCAGCTTTTCCAGCTGGCAGGGCGTGAAGATGACCGGCAATCGCAGCCTGCTGACCGGCGTGCTGAAGGAACGAATGGATTTCGGCGGCTTCGTGGTGTCCGACTGGAACGCGCATGGACAGGTCGCTGGCTGCACCAACGAGAGCTGCCCGCAGGCGCTGATGGCCGGGATCGACATGTACATGGCGCCCGATACCTGGCGC
This sequence comes from Erythrobacter sp., assembly GCA_024642335.1. Lineage (GTDB taxonomy): Bacteria > Pseudomonadota > Alphaproteobacteria > Sphingomonadales > Sphingomonadaceae > Alteraurantiacibacter. Next base: position 5,883 of record JAHEBH010000024.1, on the reverse strand, counting down.
GCGATCTATGACGATCTGCTCGCCCGCGCGCAGAGCGGCGAAATCCCGATGGAGCGGATCGACGATGCGGTAACGCGGATCCTGCGCGTCAAGCTGCGGCTTGGCCTGCTCGATGCGCCGCGTCCTTCCGAACGCGCGCTGTCTGGCGATTACGACGTGCTGGGCGCGCCCGAACACCGCGCGCTGGCGCGTGAAGCCGTTCGCAAGTCGCTCGTCATGCTGCGCAATGACGGCGTGCTGCCGATCGCACCTGGCGGCCGCCTGCTGGTGGCCGGTGACGGCGCGAACGATATCGCGCGCCAGTCTGGCGGATGGACGATCACCTGGCAGGGCACGGGCTTGAGCAACAGCCGTTTCCCCGGCGCAACCTCGATCTGGGCGGGCCTGCGCGATGCGGTGCGCGCGGGCGGCGGCAGCGCCGAACTTTCGCCCGATGGCAGCTTTACCCGGCGCCCCGATGCGGCGGTCGTGATCTTCGGGGAGAAGCCCTATGCGGAATTCCAGGGCGACCGCGATACGCTCGCCCTCGATACCGAACTGACCGGCCCCTATGCGACCATGCGCAGCCTGCAGGAGCAGGGCATACCGGTGGTGGCGGTGATGATCACCGGACGGCCGCTCTATGTGAACGAGGCGCTCAACACGTCCGATGCCTTCGTGGTAGCCTGGCTTCCGGGTACGGAGGGCAATGGCATTGCCGATGTGCTGATCGGCGATGCATCGGGCAAGCCGCGCCATGAATTCACCGGCAAGCTGCCAGCTGACTGGCCGATGACGCCCGACATGGCGGACGGCGCGCTGTTCGAATTCGGCTATGGCCTCACCTATGCCAGCGCCCCTGCCGAATGGAAGGATCTGCCGCTGGCCGATACGGGCGGCGCGGCCGATACGCGTGTATGGTTTGCCGAAGGCGTGCCCGCCGCGGCATGGTCGCTGCATATTGCCGATCCCAGCCAGCAGGGCAGCCAGACGCGCATCACCACCGTCCCAGCCGAGGCGCTGGACGGCCGCGCGCAGATTACCGCTGTGAACCACGTGGTGCAGGAAGGCGCGCGGCGCTTCCAGATTGCGTCGGGCAATGCGGCAATCTCTGTCAGCAGCTTCGAACCGGTCAACATCACGCGCGAGACCAATGCCGATATCATGCTGCTCTTCACCGTGAAGGTGGACAAGGCGCCCGCACGGGCAGGCATCGCCATGCGCAGCGGGATGAACAGCCTCCAGGTGAGCAGGGTCAACCTGCCCGCCAACGGGCAGTTCGTCCGTTACGGTCTTGCGCTCAAATGCCTGCGCGACAAGGGCGTGGACATGGCCAATGTCGGCGCGCCATTCATCCTGACGACCGAGGGCGGCGGCGATCTTTCTCTGGCAGAGGTGCGCCTGGGCATGGATGCGGAGGTGGTGCTGCCTTGCAGCTGAAGCGCACCGCCACGGCAGTACTCGCTGTCTGCGCGCTGGCAGCTTGCCGGGCGGAGCCTGTCGATCCGCTGCTGGTCGAGGTCCCCGGCGGGCTGGTGCGCGGCGCGCAGCTGGATGGCGACCTGGTGTTTCGCGGCATTCCCTATGCCGCTGCGCCTCTGGGCAAACTGCGCTGGCAGCCCCCGCAACCTGCCAGCGGCTGGGAGGGGGAGCGCGACGTCACGCAGAACGCCCCCGCCTGCCCCCAGATCAGCGAAGGCTGGAACCAGGCGCAGGCCGATTTCTGGGACGAGGATTGCCTCACGCTCGACATCCGCACGCCGTCGCGCGAGGGCAAATTGCCGGTCATGGTGTGGATCCACGGCGGATCCAACCGCGCAGGCAATGCGGGCGGACCGGCGGACAGCAACATGACCGCGCAGGGCGTGGTCCATGTGGCCATCCAGTACCGCCTCGGCCTGCTCGGCTTCCTGAGCCATCCGGAACTGAGCGCTGAAGGCGAAGGCGGCAGCGGCAATTACGCGCTGATGGACCAGATATTCGCGCTGCAATGGGTGCGTGACAACATCCACATGTTTGGCGGCGACCCCGACAATGTGACGATCTATGGCGAAAGCGCCGGTTCGCAGGACACCTCCCTGCTTCTGGCGGCCCCGGCGGCGCAAGGCCTGTTCCACAAGGCGATCCTGCAAAGCGGCACATGGGGCTTTGGCATGCCATTTCGCAGCCTCGAGGATGCAGAGGAATTGGGCGCAAATCTCGGCCCGGTGCAGGCGCTGCGCGCGCTATCCGTGGAGGACATTCTCGAGCGGCAACGCGGCTTTGGCGATCCCGCCCTGGGTGATCCCTTCGCCGTGTTCCTGCGCACGACGGTGGACGGCACCGTCCTGCCCGATACGCCAGACAGGCTGGTGGCGAACCATACGCCGCGACCGGTGATCATCGGCACGGACAAGGTCGAATTCGGCCCCGCAAGCGACGAAATGGACCTGCAGTCCCACGCCGGAAACTGGTTCCCCGGAAATGGCGCAGCGGCACTTTCCGCCTACCGCGAGGAAGAGGCCGATCCACGCCGCGCCCACATCGCCATGCGCATCCAGAGCGACGGGGAATTCCACTGCCCGGCAGACCGCATGGCAAACCTGCTGGCCGAACTCGGCTGGCCCGTCTGGCGCTATGAATTCGACATCGGCGAGGACGGCGGCCTGACCCGCCACGCCTATGAAATCGGCTTTGTCTTTGACCGGGTGGAAATCGGATCGGGCGCGCACTTGCAGGATTACTGGGCGGCGCTGGCGGTAACCGGCGATCCCAACGGATCGACCGACATCGCCACCGATCGCCCGCTTTGGGAACGCTGGAACCCCGTCGCGCCGCTGCAGATGCGCTTCACCGCAGCCGATACGGCGATGGAAGCGGGCACGCCGCGTGCCCGCTTCTGCGCATTCGCCTCGGCCTATTGACCCGCTATCAATGCGCTGAAACGCCCTCCGCCTCGCGGATCGGCGCGGCCTTGCCTGCCGAAATCGCGAAGACACACAGCAGCGCATAGCAGGCGGCAGGTAACAGCAGGGCCATCACCAGGCCGATATTGTCGGACATCAGCCCCACCAGCGGCGGCAGAGCGGCCCCGCCGACGATTGACGTGCACAGGAAGCCCGATGTCGCCTGTTCGCTGGCACTCGAACGCTCCAGCGTCAGCGTGAAGATAACCGGGAACATGATCGAATTGAACAGGCCGATGCTGAGCGCGACATAACCGGCACTGACCCCGCCCACAGAGACCACATAGAGCACCATGGCGCAGGCGATCGCCGTGAAAATCGCCAGCAGCCGTGCCGCGTCGAAACGAGCCAGCAACAACGATCCGACCGCGCGGCCCACCATCGCCCCGCCCCAGTAGAAGGAAACCGCCTTACCCGCTTCTTCGAGCGAAACGCCCCAGATCGCATCGTCATTGAGGAACAAGGCCATTTGCGTGCCGATGGCGACTTCGGCCCCCACATAGAGGAAGATCGCCGCGCCGCCGAGCAGGCACCATTTGCTCGACACGGCATCGGCAATCATTGCGCCGATGCCCTTTGCAGGCGGCGCTTCAGGAGCGGCAGAGGCAACCGTCTTGCGGCTCAGGAAGAAGAAGGCCAGCAGCAGGATCAGCAAGCCGCAAATCCAGAAATAGGCCTTGTCGATCCCCAGCAGCGCATTCTGCCGAACGGCATCGGTCACCACCGTGCCTTCCTTCACCTCCAGCCCTTGCAGGAACAGCACCGCACCCAGGTATGGTCCGATGAATGTGCCGAAGCTGTTGAAGGTCTGCGCCAGCGTGAGGCGGAAATGGCTGAGCCTGGGATCGCCCAGCGCGGCGGCCAGCGGATTGGCCGCAACCTGCAGTATGGTAATTCCGCTTGCGAGCACGAACAGGCCGAGCAGCACGAGCGAGTAATTGGCGATATTGGCCGCCCCCAGCATGATCAGGCAGGCTACCACCATGGTCGCCAGCGCCAGCAAGATCGCCGGAACCGCCTTCACCCTGGCGATCAGCACAGCTGCAGGGAAGGATATCACTGCATAGGCAATGAAGAAGGCCGATGCCGATAGCTGCGCCTCCGCATTGGAGAGCGTGAAGATGCCCTTCACCGCTGCGACCAGCGGATCGATCAGCGATGTGATGAAGCCCCAGGCAAAGAACAATGTGGTAACGGCAATGAACGCCGCGCGCACGGTGGCCCTGTTTTCCATGGATTGATCCTTCCCGTAGCCCCGCGCACTCCAGACGCGGGTGGCCTTGGCCGTTACTCCCCGCTCACTGCATAGGGCCCGATTACCAGCCCCGTAAAGAGGTCTGCGTGAATCGAGGCGAGCGGTTCCACGTTCACGTCTTGCGCTATCACGCGCCATGCGCTTTCGCCCGCACTGCGCGCGGAGAGGCGCGCGCTGCCGCCGCTGAGTTCCACGGCCAGTTCGACACTGCCCGTTTGCGATACCGGCTCGCGCGCGATCACTTCGCCGCGTTCGTCCTGCGAGGGATCCGCGCGCAAGCGTGCTACCAGTCCGCGAGCATCGCCCTCGCCCTCGATCCCGAAGGCGAGGAAATGGTCCTGGTTCATGAAGGCGAGCAAGCCTGCGAAATCGCCATCCTGCTCGGGAACGAACTCCACCTGTGTTTCGACGCGCGCATTGTGGTGGCGATGGCGGCTGCCGGCAAAGGCAATGGAGCCAAGACTTCCGGCCGGCTCGCTTCCGGCAGCCACCCACATTTCACCAGCCTGGCGATCCAGCCCCAAAAGCTGAACATATTCGGGATTGCGCAGTCTGATCCATTCCGGGGAGAGACGATCGGTATCAAAGTCATCGCGCCATTGTGACCAGTCCGTGCCGGCAAACTCCGGCAAGTTCGGGCGTTCCACCAGGGGCGGCATTGCCTCGCCCGGATCGAGGAAGCGCGGCCAGCCGTCCACCCACTGCACAGGCAGGAGAAATGTCTCGCGCCCCAGCAGTGTTGACTGCCCGGCAAAGGGCCGCGTGGCGAGGAAGGTTCCCCACCATGTGCCATCACCAAGCTGCACCATGTCGGCATGGCCCGTTGCCTCGACGCGGTCGGGGCGGTTCGGGTCCATGTTCCGCTGCGTCAGGATCGGGTTGACCGGCCCCGGCTCGTAAGGTCCTGTGACCGATGCCGAGCGGTAGATGGTTTGCGAGTGCTGGTCCGCAGTGCCGCCTTCAGCGGCGAGAAGATAATACCAGTCCCCGACCTTGTAGATGTGCGGGCCTTCCGCCCAGACGGGTTGCTGCGAAATGTCGACGCCGCCATTCACCAGCAGCGAGCGCTCGCCCACCAGACTCTTGGTCTCCGGGTCGAAAGGCTGCAGCCACAGCGCGCGGTGACCTTCGTAGAGAGGCTCTCCGGGAGGCGCATCGTTATAGACAATCCACGCGCTGCCATCCTCGTCGAAGAACAGCGAGGGATCGATCCCGTCGAAGGGCAGCCACACTGGATCGGACCACGGCCCTTGCGGTTTTTCGGCCGTGATCACGAAATTGCCGCTGCAATCGACGCAAGTATTGAGGATCCAGAACTGCCCCTCGTGATGCGTGATTGCCGGAGCAAACAGCGCCCGGTGGGTTTGGAGGCCGGAAAAATCGACCATGCCCGGCCGGTCGATCGCATGGCCGACGAGGTTCCAGCTTACCAGGTCGCGGCTGTGGAAGATCGGCAGTCCGGGAAACCAGGCGAAGGTCGATGTGACAAGATAGAAGTCGTCTCCCGCCCGCGTGAGCGAGGGATCGGGGTGGAATCCGGGCAGCACCGGATTGCGAAAGAAGCCATCCGGCGGCACCGGATTTTCTGTAACGGCTCGGTATTCGACATAATCGAATCGCGCAGTGGGCCCGGCTGCTGCCGAGCCCGGCAATGCCAGTACTGCGAGCGCTAACACGGTTGCCAATCTCATCCTGTTCCCCTTG
>JAHEBH010000104.1 GCA_024642335.1 Erythrobacter sp. | reverse complement strand
CAAACGCAAGAAAACCGCCAAGCGCAATCGCGGCAACCTGCCCGAGGGGCTGCCGCGCATCGAACAGGTGATCGAGCCGGACAGTATCAATGTAAGCGGTGTGTGGGCAGCACGGGGTTTCAGCTTGACGGCTGGAAATTCCAGGGAAGCAGGTCGTCGATACGGTTTTTTGGATGACCGGCGGCGATGGCTTCGAGGGTGGATTTCAGGTAGGCAAAGGGCTCCACACCGTTGATCTTGCAGGTCTCGATCAATGAGGCGATACGGCCCCAGGCACGGCCGCCTTCGTCGTGGCCCGCGAAGAGCGCGTTCTTCCTGTTCAGAGCAATCGGCCTGACCAAATTCTCGACCTTGTTGGAGTCGATCTCGACGCGGCCGTCGGCCAGGAAGGTCTGCAGGCCGTCCCAGTGGTTATGAATGTAGGCGAGTTTTTCGCCCAGTCGGGATTTGGCCGAGATGCGCAGGCGCTGTGCCTGCAGCCATTCGCCGAACGCGGCGACCAGCGGGGCGGATCGGACCTGGCGGGCTGAAAGGCGCTGGCCGGGGGATGTGCCGCGGATGTCTTTCTCGACGGTATAGATTTCGGCGATCCGGCGCAGGCCCTCGGCGGCGATCTTGGAACCATCGCGGTCGAAGATTTCCTTGAGCTTGCGGCGCGCGTGCGCCCAGCAATGCGCAACGATGACGGGATCGCCGCCCTTGCGGGACGGTTTGGTCAACCGGTTGTAGCCCTGATAGCCGTCGAGTTGCAGGATGCCGTTGAAGCCAGTCAGGAAGTCCTCGGCATTTTCGCCACGGCGATCGGGGGCGTAAAAATAGACCACCCCAGGTGGGGCATCGCCGCCCCAACTCCGGTCATCTCGGGCAAGCGCCCAAAGGTAGCCGGTTTTCGTCCGCCCGCGGCCCGGGTCCAGAACCGGCGCTGACGTTTCATCCATGAACAGCTTCGTGGACGTCTTCAGATGCTCGGCCAGCCTGTCAACGACAGGGCGAAGATGGAAGGCCGCCACCCCGACCCAATCCGCCAGAGTGGAACGGTGAATGTCGATGCCGGATCGGGACAGGATCTGGCTTTGGCGATACAGCGGAAGGTGGTCCGCATATTTCGACACCAGAACATGCGCGATGGCCCCCTCTGTCGGCAAGCCGCCCTCGATCAGCCAGGGCGGCGTCGGCGCCTGAGTGACCCCATCGGTGCAAGCGCGGCAGGCATATTTCGGGCGCACGGTTACGATGATGCGCAGCTGGGCCGGAACGATGTCGAGCCGTTCGCTGCGATCCTCGCCGATCCTGTGCATCGCCCCGCAGCCGCACGGGCAATTGATACTGTCCGGCTCGATCACCTGTTCGATGCGCGGCAGCCCCTCGGGCAGGTTGCCGCGATTGCGCTTGGCGGTTTTCTTGCGTTTGGGTGTGTCGTCGCCGGGCGCTTGGGTTTGTTTTTGTTCCTCGGCCTCGGCGAGGGCAATCTTGAGGTCTTCAAACGCCAGCTGCCGGTCGTCCTCGCTCAGCTTCTCGGACTTCTTGCCATGGACCGCATGGTTCAGTTCAGCGACCAGATGCTCAAGACGTTTAACGACGTCCTCCAGTTCCGCGGCCCGCGCGGCTGTCGCCTGCAAGGCCTCGAAGGCCGCGCGGTAATCGGGCGGCAGAACGGACAGATCAAGGTCTTTGGCAGCAGCGGTCATGCCTGGGTTTATAGCCCGGGATCAAAGCCATGACCGCCGCAATCGGCGCCCTGATTCACTCCGCCGCAGCCGGCGGCCGCGCTTCCAGCGCCTTCACCTTGCGCCAATCGAGCCCGGCAAAAAGCGCCTCGAACTGGGCGTGGTTCAGCGCCATCATCCCGTCCGTGATCGCGGGCCAGGCGAAGGTCGTTTCCTCGAGCCGCTTGTAGGCCATGACGAGGCCCGTCCCATCCCAGAACAACAGCTTCAGCCGATCCAAGCGCTTGGCCCGGAACACGAACACCGTGCCCGTGAACGGATCCTTGCGGAGCGCGGACTGAACGAGCACCGCCAGTCCGTCGTGCCCTTTCCGGAAATCGACAGGCTGCGTGGCCACCAGTATGCGCACCCGATTGGATGGAAAGATCATGCGCCACCCCCAAGAGCACGCACGATTTCCGCAATCCGGGCCGCGGGCGTGGCACCGTTCAGCCGGACAGCAACCGACCCGGCCATGATCTCGATCGCCGAGTGCGCAGGCTCTCTGTCGTCGACCGGCTGAGGGGTTTCGACATCAAAGACCACCAAAGGCGCGAAGGCCGTCTCGGTTTCCAGCGCTGGCAAAACCAGATCCCCATCCCGGGCCAGTCGCCGCCACGCCGACAGGTGGTTCGGCCGCATGTCATACTTGCGTGCCACGTCATTCACCGTCGCACCCGGCACCAGCGTCTCCGCCACGATCCGCGCCTTCACGCGATCAGGCCAATGCCGGTTCCCGGTCTGTGAGACCTCGACGCCCAGCCGCGTGAGAAACTCGTTCATAGTCTCCATGGAGAAAATCACTTCCTGTTCTACAACAGGTTCGGAATCTCAAATCACACCCATCAGCAAAAGGTGGGGCCCAGGCGACGCTTACCAAGCAACCAGCAGCCACAAACCTCAGACATATTGTCGATTGCTGCGCGGTGTAATAATGACGGCTTTCACCACAGAAC
>JAHEBH010000002.1 GCA_024642335.1 Erythrobacter sp. | reverse complement strand
TACGGTGACACTTTACTTAACCCCCAAATAGGAACATCTTCTTCCGCCTCACTGTGCTAGCGGGGACACGGAATACCGTGTCCCCGCAGAGGGTTAGGCGCGTTTCGCAGGCTCGTCAAAGTGGCCTTTCCTACAGTCCAGACACTGCCGCATAGCCAGCCGTGCCGCGCCTGATGCGGGGCCACGTCGACGTGTTTGAATCCTCTTCGAAGGGAGGAAGGCTTTTTTGCTTTTAGACCGTGTTAAATGTGTAAAGTCTCGCGGGCCATTTCACCCCTCGCGCGCAGCTCTTATTGCGGCTCCGCCAGCAAAAGGGGCGAGGGCCACCAGCAGCAGGCTGATCGCGGCAGTGAGGGCGAGGCCGCCTTCGCCGCCGGTCGAGAGCGAGCCTGCGCCGAAGATCAGCAGCGGCACGGCCAGCGGGATCACCAGCAGGCCGGAAAGCGCTGCGCCTCCGCCGCGCAGGCCCACGGTAACCGCGGCGATGATCATGCCGATGGCGGCAAGGCCCGGCGTGCCCGCCAGCAGGCCCATCTCCACCGTCTGCAATGTCGCCCCGTCTATCCCCACCAGCGCGCTGGCGGGAATGGCGGCGAGCATGAGGAAGGGCCCGAAGCTGAGCCAGTGCGCGACCATGCGGATGGCGACCACCATCTCCTCCGCCACGCCGCGCAGCGCCCATTGGTCGAAGAAGCCTTGTTCCAGGTCGGGCGCCAGCAGCCGGTCGAGCGGCAGGATCGCGGCGAGCAGGGCGGCGACCCAGATCACTCCGCCGCCGGTTCCGGCCAGCAGCGTGGGGTTGGGGCCCACGGCAAAGGGATAGAGCATCGCCACCGCCAGGAAGAACAGCAGCGGCAGCATGGTGCCGCCGCCCTTCGTGCCGGGCAGGAAGCGCGCCAGATCGCGCCAGAGCAGGGCGGCGAGGAGCTTCACGGTGTGAACTCCGCCAGCGCCATGGTCTGCATGTCCGGCAGCGCAAAGCTCTGGTGGCTGGCGATCAGCGCGATGCCGCCAGCGGCGCAATGCTCGGCCACCAGCGCCTCGCACATGCGCACGGCGTCGGTATCGAGGCCGTTCAATGGTTCGTCGAGCAGCCAGATCGGCGCCTGCTGCCCGATCAGCCGGGCGAGCGCGGCGCGCTTTCGCTGGCCGGTGGAGAGGTAGCGGACGGGTACGTCGGTGAGGTCGGCGAGGCCGAGGCGGTCGAGCGGGGCGGAGTGTTCGTCGAGCGCGTTCCAGAAGGCGAGCGCCGTGCCGAGCGGCTGGTGTTCGTCGAGGGCGGGGCGCTCGTCGAGCAGGCCGACCATGCCTTCGCGGGTGACGGTGCCTGCGAAGGGGCGCAGCAGGCCGGCGAGGATGCGGATCAGGCTCGACTTGCCCGTGCCGTTGGGGCCGGTCACCTGCAGCGCCTGGCCGGAGGTGAGCTCCAGCGCGAGGCTGCTGAAGAGCAGCCGCTCGCCGCGGCGGCAGGCCAGATCCGTCGCTGTAAGGCGGCACGCTTCCATGGGAAGCTGCGTTAGGGCAGACTGCGCGGCGCGACAAGCGGAGGAGATATGCGATGGCTGTGGAACGATTGTCGGCGGAGGAAGTTCAGGCGGCGCTGGGCGAGCTGCCTGAGTGGAGCTTGCGCGCAGACGGCCTCGCCATCACGCGCGCGTTCAGGTTCCGCAATTTCAGCGAGGCATGGGGCTTTATGGCGCGCGTGGCACTGATCGCGGAGAAGCAGGACCATCACCCCGAATGGTCCAACGTCTACAACCGGGTGGAGATCACGCTCACCACCCACGATGCCGGCGGGTTGAGCGCAAGGGACGTGAACATGGCGAGGGCGATAGACGCGCTGTCCGGTTAGCTGTCTTCCGCCCGGTTATGCGCCTCGGCCAGCAATCTTGCGCGGCTGCGCAGGTAGTTCGGGGCCCATTTGGCGGCGAGTTGCATCTTCCGTGCGGTCTTGCCGATGACGCGGTGAATGCGGCTTTCGTGGACGGCGCGCCATGCCTCCTCGGCGACCGTCTCCACCGGCGTGAACTCGAGGCCTGCCTCCACCACCGCATCGCGGATGGGCGTGTTGCGGCTGCGGTTGGGCGGGTTCTGCAACAGCGGCGTATCGATGAAGCTGGGCATGAGCGAGCGGACCCTGATCCCCTCGTCCGCCCATTCGGCTTCGAGCGATTCCGTCATCGATTTCACGCCAGCCTTGGTCGCGCCATAGATGCTCTGGTTGGCCATGCCGTAGAGCGCCGCCGCGCTCGCCGTGTTGAGCAGGCAGGAACCCGGAGCGGCGGCCTTGAGATAGGGATAGGCGGTCTTCGCGCCGTAGAATACGCCGCGCAGATTGACGTCGAGCAGCCTGTCCAGCTCCTCCAGCGAGACCTCGGTCAGCGGTCCGCCCGAAGGCAGGCCCGCATTGTTGGCGAGGACATCGATCCGGCCGCCGGTCCTGTCGGCAAATGCGGCGAGCACGCTCTGCCACCGGGAAGCATCGCTAACGTCGAGGTGAAAGGCTTGCGATCTCCCTTCGGGCAGCAAGGCCTGCGTTTCGTCCATGCCCTGGCTGTTCAGGTCAGCCAGACCGACGAACCAGCCCTCGGCCGCAAAGCGCACGGCGATGGCGCGGCCGATGCCCGATGCGCCGCCGGTGATGAAGATCGCCTTGCCGGTTTCCATGGTCCCTCCCGATCAGGGCTGGCTTATCCCAAGCCCTTCACAAACTCCACGCCCGTGCGGATTTCGGCGGTAGACTTGCCTAACACATCGCCCACAGGTTCTGCACGGCCGCCGAGGCATCCGGCCAGGAAGCCCTCGACGATTGCGTTGAAGGCGATGTTGTTTTCGGGACGGTGGAAGCCGTGGCCCTCGTCGGGGAAGATCACATAGGTGACGGGGATGTCGTGGCCTTCCATCGCGGAGACGATCTGGTCGCTTTCCGCCTGCTTGACGCGCGGATCATTGGCGCCCTGGCCGATCAGCAGCGGCTTCACGATCTGGTCGCAGCGGTGGATGGGGCTGCAATCCTTAAGCAATTGCTTGCCTTCTGCCGTGGTCGGATTGCCCATCCGTTCATGGAATTGCTTCACCATCGGTGCCCAATAGGGCGGGATGGTTTCCAGCAGGGTTTCGAGGTTCGACGGGCCGACGATATCGATACCGCAGGCGAAGACTTGCGGAGTGTAGGTCAGGCCCACCAGCGTGGCATAGCCGCCATATGACCCGCCCATGATGGCGACCTTGTCCTTGTCGGCCACACCCTGTTCGACGGCCCAGTTCACCGCGTCGATCAGATCGTCATGCATGGCCTTGGACCATTGCAGGTTGCCGGCATTGATGAAGTTCTTGCCGAAACCGGTCGAACCACGATAGTTGACCGAGAGCACCGCATAGCCGCGATTGGCGAGCCACTGGTGCGCGCGGTTGAAGCCGTATCCGTCGCGCGCCCAGGGTCCCCCGTGCACCAGCAGCACCATGGGCAGCGGGGCATTGGGCACGCCGTCGCCATCCTCATCGGAACCACCGGGAAGAGTGAGATAAGAGGGCAGCGTCAAACCGTCGCGGGCAGGGATTTCGCGCGGATGCATTGGCTGCAATGGCGCGCCTTCCAGAGCGGGCTTGGTGACATAGAAGAGGCGCAGCTCTTCGGCTTCGCGGTCATAGATGAAACAGCGCACCGGGGCTGTCAGTGGATCGTTCCAGACGAGCCACTTCGTGTCGTCATCGGTGCGCGACTGAACTCCGAAATCACCCTCCAGCTGTTCGCGCAGCCAGTCGAGCGAGGCTTTGACGCCGTGGTCGAAGCAATGCCATGTGGTGCGCAGATAGGTGGTGGCATAGGCCTGCACCTCGCCCGTCTTCGGGTGGCTCAACGTCCCGCCGATATCGGCGCGATCATCCTCGGCCAGCAGGATCCGCTCGCCCGTTGTGGTGTCTTGCGCATAAAGCGCGCCGGTATTGCGCCCGCGGCTGTCCCGCCAATAGAGCGTCTTGCCGTCAGTGGTATAGCCGCCCGTGCCAGAGGTCAGGCTGTCATCCATCGGGATGACTTCGTCAGGCTTGGGCGAAATCACGCCATCGATAAACTTGTGGAGGTCCGTGCCGCCGGCGGCATTCTGCTTTTGCGCCCAGCGCAGCGTCAGGCTGTCATCGGAGACGAAGCCAGCCCAGGCATCGTTTTCGAGCACCAGCTCCATCGCACCCGTTGTCAGGTCGAGCAGATAGACATCGTGGAACTGTTCATTGCGATTGTTGAGGCCGATGAGGATCTTGTCGCGGATCGTTTCCGAACCGCCGACAACCCTGATGCGCGTTTTCTCGAACGGGGTGAGGCAGACATCCTCGCCGCTCTCAATATCCACCTTGTAGAGCAGGAAATTCTCATCCCCGTCCTTGTCGCGGACATAGAGCATGGACTTGCTGTCGGGAGAAAAGAAGTACTGCGGGATCGGGCGATCCTTCGCATGGGTCATCAGCCGCGCATTGTCGGGATCGTCGAAGGGCGCGAGCCAGACATTCATTACGTCTTCGTGCGGGGCCATCCAGCCCATCCATCTGCCATCGGGGCTGAGCTGCCCGCCGGAACGGAGCGGGTTGCCGAACAGGTCGTCGCGCGAAATCAGGTCGATCGCTGCGACGCGATCGGCGGCATTGGTGTCACTGGTCATGATTTCTCCCGCATTCAGGTCCCGGTGTCAGGTAGGGAGCAGCACGAGAAATGCAAATGGAGCGCGCTATAACGCCGGATCGTCGTGGCAATGCCGGGTGAAGATCGCCAACGCGCCGCTCGCGTCTATTCCAAACTTGGCAAGCTGGAGGATTTCCTGCAAATCGTCAGGGATAAACGAGCATCCCAGGGAGGGGATCAAACCATGCGCTTACAATCTCGCTTGTTCCTGAGTTCCATGTTGCTGCCAGCCACCGCCATGCTGGGTGCGGGGTCTGCCGCAAATGCCCAGTCGCTGTGGTCTGATGCGTCCACCTGGCCCAATGGACAAGTGCCGGGCGAAGGTGACGCGGTGGAAATCACCCGCGATATGGACGTGGTGCTGGACGTTGACGCACCGGGCCTGCGCAGCCTGACTATCCAGGGCAGCCTGACCTTTTCCGATGAGCGCGACATTAGCCTTGAGTCAGAGTGGATCTATGTCCCGGGCGGCTCGCTTACCATCGGCACAGCTGACAATCCCTATCAGCACAATGCCTCCATCACTCTCACCGACAATGTGAAGGGCGAGGACATCAACACCATGGGCGATCGCGGCATCATGCTGATGCGCGGTACGCTCACCATGCATGGCAATCGCGAGCATACGTGGTCGAAGCTTTCGGCCACGGCTGAGGCAGGCAGCACCTCCTTCACAGTGCTGGATGCGAGCGGCTGGCGCGCTGGCGACGAGATCGTGCTTGCCTCGACCGACTTCAATCCGCGCCAGGCAGAGCGCCGCACGATCACCGCCGTCAACGGCAACACCGTCACCATCGATGCACCGCTGCAATACATGCATTTCGGCGAGATCACCTTCGGCGTGGACGAGCGCGGCGAGGTTGCGAACCTTTCGCGCAATATCCGCGTCCAGGCCTCCGAAGATGCGGCGACGAACCATTTCGGCGGGCACATCATGGCGATGAGCGGCTCCGAAATGTATATCGAAAGCGTAGAGCTCTCGCGCATGGGCCAGCATTTGACGCTGGCGCGCTATCCGATCCACTTCCACGTGCTGGGTGAAGGGCAGGGCATGTATGTCCGCAACAATGCCATCTATGACACCTTCAACCGCTGCGTGACGGTCCACGGCACCAACAATCTGCAGGTGGAAAACAACGTCACCTACAACACGGTCGGCCACTGCTTCTTCCTCGAGGACGGGATCGAGCAGGGCAACCGCTTCGTCAAGAACCTGGCGATCCAGACCAAGTGTCATCCGACGCTCGATTGCGTACCCACCAATCTCGCCGCCAACGGAGAGAACAACTACACCTATGCAAATCGAATGACCGTGCGGGAACACAGCTTCCACGGCGGAGGCACATTGCTGCCTTCGGACAATACGGTGGCATCCTACTGGATCACCAATCCGAACAACCACTACATCGACAATGTGGCGGCCGGTTCCGACCAGAACGGTTTCTGGCTGTCTCTGCCGGAACACCCCAATGGTGCCCACCTGGGTACCGAGACCAGCCTCAACACCTGGCCGCGCCGAATGCCGCTGGGTGAATTCAGAGGCAACACCGCGCATTCCAACTTCGACGGGTTCATGTTTGACCGGAACATCAACGAGGACAACACTTTCGGGCTGGCTGGAAACGCGTTCATGCCCCGGGAAAATCCTGCCGACCCGAACAGCCCCTTCGTGGAAACGCACATTTCGGATCTGACCAGCTACAAGAACCGCAACGGCGGTTTGTGGGGTCGCGGTGAGCTTTTGATATTCCGCAACATGAAGTTCGCTGACAACGCCATCGGCATGACGATTTCATCGGGCGACTTCGGCAGCCAGGCCTTTACCTCGCGCTTGCAGGATTCGCTGGTCGTGGGTGAAACCGATAATATCGGCAACCCCACCACGGTCGAGGAAGTGGCCTATGGCCGCAGCCTGCCAAAGATTGCGGTGCCTGACTTTCCGATCCGCGCCTACGAATACTATGATTACCGCAATGAGGTGGTGAACACGACATTCGTGAATTATCAGGACAACGATCGGCGCAAGACCGGCGCGCTTTCCTGGCTGCTGTTCACCAGCTCGGGCGTCACAACTGCAAGCACCATCGAGGGTGCGGAATTCGTCAATGCCAAGCCGGTCTATTTCCCGAACTACGATCTGAGGTTCGATAACGACAACCGTGGCGGCGTGGCTTTTCGGACCCTGTCGATTCACGACCTGGACGGTTCGGTGACCGGCATCGCCGATTCCCACATCATGCTCCATGACGGCGAGTTCGACAGCGTCGTCACCGACGACAGCTGTGAGATTCATCCGACCTGGAACGCCTCTGTGTGCACGGGTGATGTCGGACGCCTGTATCTCTCGCCAAGGCCAGCAGGACTTGGCGGACGCGGACTCACGTTCGGCGCTGGATCCGCTCCGGCCGCTCCAGCCGCTCCGCTCGCTCCGGCGGCTCCGGCCGCTCCGCAGGAGCCCATCGCGCTGGTTCGCAACGGCAAGGAATTTCACATAACGGGCAACCAGAGCACTGTGCGTGCCGGCACCGAGATCCAGGTGAAAACCGAAAGATCGGAAGTCTCTCTCAGCATGGCTGAAATGGACGAGGGCTCGTGGGTTATTTTCGAACTGCCGGGTTTTACCACGGCAGCCTCCGGAGCGCAGCAGGCCAGCATGAACGCATTGCGCGGGGCGCGCGAGACATCCTATTTCAGGGACGGGGGCACCCTCTGGGTCAAACTGGTGGCCGATGCTCCGGTCATGCCAATCCGTCCATTGGTTATTCAGGCCAGTATAGCGGTCAGCAGATAAATTCGGTTTCGCGAACTGAACGAAGCCCCCGGCGAAAGTCGGGGGTTTTTGTTATCTGCGGCCCTACAGCGCCGGATTGTCGTAACAATGCCAGGTGAAGATCGCCAGCGCGCCGCG
This sequence comes from Erythrobacter sp., assembly GCA_024642335.1. Lineage (GTDB taxonomy): Bacteria > Pseudomonadota > Alphaproteobacteria > Sphingomonadales > Sphingomonadaceae > Alteraurantiacibacter. The sequence goes on along the minus strand of JAHEBH010000002.1, from coordinate 109,073 downwards.
ATGCGGGCGCCAGGGTTCGGCCATGGCGCGGGTGGCCTTCTCGTCGGGGCGCTCCTCCAAGCCGAGGATCTTGCCGATCCCGGCCATTACGGCGAGATCGCCTGCGGGCCAGATGTCCGGGCGGCCTTCGGCGAAGAGCAGGTAGATCTCCGCCGACCAGCGCCCGATCCCCTTGATGCGGGTGAGTTCGGCGATGGCTTCCTGGTCGCTCGCGGGCAGATTGTGCAGGTCGAGCGATCCGGCGCTCACGAGTTCACACAAGGACCGGGCATAGCCCTGCTTCTGGCGTGACAGGCCGCAGGCGCGCAGAGTGTCGAAATCGCGCGCAAGCAATTCATGCGGGTGGATATCCTCGCCCAGCTCCGCCTCTAGCTTCCGCCACACGCTGCTGGCAGCGGCTACAGAAACCTGCTGGCCCACGATCGTGCGCAGCAAGGTCTTGTACCCGCGCTCGCGAATGCGCGGCTCGGGATAGCCCGCCAGTTCCAGCGCGCGGGCGATGCCTTTCTCCTGCGCCGCGATCGCATCGATACCGGATTTGATCTGTTCTGCGCTCAGCCCCATGTCCGCTCCGCTTGCCAATTTCCTCGCGATTGCCTAGCAGCCCCGCAGAATTGGAATAGGGACATTTATCGCCATGCCAAAGCTGATCGTTGTCAATCGTGCCGGTGAGGAAACGACTGTGGAGGCCGCTAGCGGCCTGACCGTCATGGAAGCCATCCGCGATAACGGTTTTGACGAATTGCTGGCACTGTGCGGCGGGTGCTGTTCCTGCGCCACCTGCCATGTCCACGTTGATCCCGCATTTCTCGCCAAGCTTCCGGGCATGAGCGAGGATGAGGACGACCTGCTCGATTCCAGCGATGACCGTAACGAGACCTCGCGCCTGTCCTGCCAGATTCCCTTCACCGACGATCTGGACGGGCTCAAGGTCACCATTGCCAAAGAAGACTGAGTTGGCCGCGCCCATGCGCAAGGTGCATTGCGTCACGCGCCAGGAGTGCCTAACTCCTGCAGCATGACAAATCTGCCTGTATATAGGGACGCTCTGGACCTGATTGGCAACACGCCGCTGGTCCTGCTCAAGGGACCGAGCGAAGCAGCCGGTTGCGAGATCTGGGGCAAGTGCGAATTTGCCAACCCGGGTGCCAGCGTGAAGGATCGCGCGGCTCTATGGATCATCCGCGATGCCGAAAAGCGAGGTGAGCTTGGCCCTGGCGGCACGGTGGTGGAAGGTACGGCGGGCAACACCGGCATCGGCATTGCGCTGGTCGCCAATGCGCTTGGTTACAAGACGATCATCGTCATGCCCGACAACCAGTCCAAGGAAAAGATGGACACGCTGCGCGCATTGGGCGCGGAACTGGTGCTGGTGCCGCCGACCAAATTCGCCGATCCCAACCATTTCGTCCACACCTCGCGCCGCATTGCGGAGGAGACGGAAGGCGCGGTCTGGGCCAACCAGTTCGACAATGTCGCCAACCGCCGCGCACATATCGAAGGCACGGCCCCGGAAATCTGGGACCAGATGGAAGGAAAGGTGGACGGTTTCACTTGCGCGGTGGGTACCGGCGGCACGCTGGCGGGCGTCGCGATGGGGCTCAAGGCTTTCGATGAGAAGGTCACTATCGCGCTGACCGATCCCTATGGCGCGGCGCTTTACAATTATTACGCTCATGGCGAGCTCAAGGCGGAAGGTACGTCGGTTGCCGAAGGCATCGGGCAGGGGCGCATTACCGCCAACCTCGAAGGCGCGCCGATCGACACGCAATTCCGCATGTCCGACGAGGAAGGCCTGGAATGGGTCGCCCGCCTGCTGCGTGAGGAGGGCCTGTGCCTTGGCCTGTCGAGCGGGATCAATGTGGCTGGCGCGGTGGCGCTGGGCAAGCAGCTGGGTGCAGGCAGCCGGATCGCCACGATCCTGTGCGACACCGGCTTCCGCTATCTTTCCAGCCTGTACAACGCAGAATGGCTGGAATCGAAGAAGCTGCCGGTTTTCGACTGGCTGCGTTAATCTTGGCAAGCTAGGATCACAGTCATGGCTCTTGATCCCAGAGAACTCCTGCACGTGGCGCGAAGCGACAGCGAAGCGGAAAGCTTTCCGCTGCTGGGGACGCGCCGCCAGCGCGTGCAAAGGCTTCAGATTGGCATATTCGGGCTTGCCACCATGGTAGTGCTGGTGGCCCTGGCGGATATCATCATATCGAGTGCAGAAGAGAACCGGACAGGCGTGGCAGAGGATATGCCGCCGGTCACTAACGAGGACCTGCCACCCCCGCCGCCGCGCGATCCATTGGTAGAGGCGGGCGTGGTTCCCAACCTGCCGGTTGATGGGGCTGCTGCTCCCGCACAGCCGCAACCGTCTGCCCAGTCCGGAAACAGCAATGTCCAAACGCCCGAAGGTGCGAACTAGCCTCGCCTGCCTGGCGGCAATTGCAGCCCTGCAATCCGGCGCGACATACGCGGAGGATGTTCCGGCGCGTGCGTCGCTCGCCTTGATGGGTACCATCCCGATCTATTGGGGGGAGGGTGATGCAATGGGCGACCACATCAATGGCGGAGCGCACGCGCATTGGGCGCGTGCCGAGCTGGAGCACAGCTTCGAGCTAGTGCCGATCGACTTCCTTAGCGCGGAGCGGCTCGAAGCGCAGTCTCTCCTGCTGATGGCGCAGCCACGCGGCCTGGCGGCGGAAGAGAATATGGCACTGGACAATTGGGTGCGAGCCGGCGGGAAGCTGCTTCTTTTTGCTGACCCTGCGATGACGGGTCACTCACGTTTTTCGGTAGGCGACCGGCGGCGGCCGCAGGATGTTGCGCTGCTTTCACCGATTTTGTCGCATTGGGGGCTGGAACTGCAAGTCGATGACAGCCAACAGCCCGGCCTTGTCCTGGTCGATCACTTCGCCGTGCCAATGCCCGTCAATCTGCCCGGGAACCTCGTTCCCGCTGATGGCCGGTTCGAATGCACGGTTTCTGCAAGCGGCATCATAGCCCATTGCGTCCTGGGTGTTGGCGAGGTGCTGATTATCGCCGATGCCGCAATATTGGATATCGACGGCCCCCATCCGCAAGCGACAGAAGCTCTTCACGTGCTGACTGCGCATATCTTCACCGATTTCGGGGAAAATGCGGGAAATCCGGCCGCAAGCCAGGACCATACCTCTCAAACCCACGGAAATCCTCCAGATTCCTCATTGCAGGCGATGGGCGACCACCAACATGGCTCTCCATAAATTGCACTTATTCACAGGGATTTGCGGGCCATTCCCCAAAATTCCCGTAATTTCCCCTTCCATCCCGCTCTAACCCGCGTTACACCATCCTCATCGGACAAGTTTCCCGCGTTGCATCCTGATTCTCGACGGATGGACGGGCCGTGCTCCTGCGCGGTGCGATAGCCGGAGGTTTGCCCGATGGGGTTCGGGAATTACATGCGGGAACAGGGGACGTGGCGCAGAGGGCAACAGGATATAGCGGTCAGGGCTTTTCGCTTCGCGGCGAAAAGGATCGCTTCGTCCTGCCTCCCAAACTCCGCAATCCTCTGGCCGACGCCAGTGGCGAGCGTGTGCTCTGTGTGGGCCAGCATGACCGCTGGCCCTGCCTGACGGGCTTCGGCACGGACCGCGTCGATACTTTCGAAGACCAGCTGGACGATCTGGAAGAAAAGGCCATTCGTCGCGGCGAGGCTTTCGACCGCGACATGAAGTCCGCCACGCTCTGGACCTTCACCCCGATCAGCTTCGATGCCAGCGGGCGTTTTGTCCTTCCTTCCACCCTGTCCGAGCTGGGGGGAATCGATAACGCGCTCTATTTTCACGGTGTCGGCCAGATCATCACGATCTGGAACCCCCTGGTCCTGCTCAAGCAGGGGCCGGAGTTTTCCCAGCTCCAGGCCTATTGCAAGCAGGAGATGGCGACAGCCACCGCCAAGGGGAAGGGCAAGTGACCCTTCGACAAGCTCAGGATGATCGGGCCCCGCATATTCCCGTCCTCCTCCATGAAGTGCTCGATGCACTGACCATCCAGCCCGGCGATGTGATCATCGACGCCACTTTCGGCGCGGGCGGATATACGCGTGCTTTCCTCGATGCCGGTGCAACGGTTCATGCCTTCGATCGCGATCCCGATGCGATTGCGGCAGGCAGCAGCTGGCCCGAAACGCGCGAAGAGCCGCCGCGGCTCGTGCTCCATCCTCGCCGCTTTTCCGAAATGGTCGAGGCAATGGCCGAAGCAGGCATCGCGCAGGTTGACGGTATCGCCATGGATATCGGCGTTTCCTCCATGCAGCTTGACCAGGCCGAGCGCGGCTTTGCATTTTCCGCCGATGGCCCGCTCGACATGCGCATGGATCGCCAGCGCCCCAATGCCGCTGACTTCGTCAACGAGGCGGACGAGCGCGAGATCGCCGATGTACTCTACAATTACGGCGAGGAACGCCAGTCGCGCCGCGTGGCCCGCGCCATCGTCGCTGCCCGCCCGCTCACCACCACTGGCGAACTGGCAGAAGTCGTGCGCAAGGCGCTGGGCTATCGTGCCGGCGCGCCCAAGGATCCCGCCACACGCAGCTTTCAGGCTATCCGTATCCATGTGAACGGCGAGCTGGACGAATTGGCGCAGGCCCTCGCCGCATCCGAACAGCTCCTTCGCGATGGCGGTCGGCTGGCGGTGGTCAGCTTCCACAGCCTGGAGGACAGGATCGTCAAGCAATTCCTGCGCGATGCGGCCAATGCCAATCCGCGTGCATCGCGCCATCTTCCCCTGGCCGCCAATGCCGAACCGGCCCGCTTCGCATCGCTTTCCAAGGCGATCCGCCCCTCGCGCGAAGAGACCGAGCGCAACCCCCGCGCGCGTTCCGCCACCCTGCGCGCGGCCATTCGCACATCCGCACCTGCAAGGGAGGCTGCATGACCCCGCAAGCACGCATCCACCGTATCGGCTGGTTCGCCCTGATGACGATCTGCACAGCGCTTTATGGCGTGCTGCATTTCCAGGTGTGGTCGCTCTCGAGCGAAGTGACCAAGGCAGAGCGCGTGATCGTGAGCCTTGAAGAACAGAACATGCTGCTGGAGACAGAGTTCCTTACCCGCTCCAACCAGGTCCAGCTTGCTGCTTGGAACAGGGTGGACTTCGGGTACAAGGCGCCCGAGGCATCGCAATTCATCGGCAACGAGCGCCAGCTGGCGCAGTTCGGCAGTCCGCGCCATGTGGCTGCGCCGGAGGAGCTGCAATTTGCGTCCCTCGATTCAGAGGATGGGGTCGAACAGCTTCCCCGGCTGGTATCCCCGATTACCGGTGAACCGATCGACGTTGCGCTGCTCGAGCCGGTACGTGAGGAGCGGGCCAGCGCTTCCGGCCTTGTCCTTGGGTTGGCCGCATCTGCGCGTGTGCCGCTGAATGCATCGGCATCCTCCGGCGGGTCATCGATGGTGCGTGTTGCGCTGGGAGGCTCCGGGCAGTGACAACCCTGGCCGCACCGAGGCCGATCGGCACCGGGCGTATACGTCTTGTCGATTACCGCCGGCGGTCGCTGCTGATGGCGCGTTTCCGTGTGCTGCTGATCGGTCTTGGCTTCCTTCTCGTGGCTCTCGCAGCGCTCATGCGTATCAGCTGGCTGGGTGTGATCCAGCCTGCACATAGCGAAACGAGCATGGCCGATGCGCTCCTGCCGCCGCGCGGTGAAATTACGGATCGAAACGGCGTTCCCCTGGCGCGGGCGTTTCCTGCCTATGCTCTCTGGTTCAATCCCGATGCCATGGATGATGGTGGCTCACCCCTGGTGAAATCGCCCGAAGAGGTTGCGCGCGCACTACATGCGATCTTCTCCGACCTCGATGTGACGGAGACCGCTGAAAAGCTGCGCTCCGGACGTGCGATCTATCTTCGCCGTCGGGTACTGCCGGAAGATGCCAACCGCGTGATGGAAATCGGCGAGCTGGCATTGGAGCTGCCGCGCGAGACCGACCGCCACTATCCGCAAGGATCGCTTGCTGCGCATGTGCTGGGCTTCGTCAAGGACGGGCACGGATCGCTCGGCATGGAACAGGTGCTCGACGATCGTCTGCGCGATCCTGCCAATCGTGGTAAACCTGCCGCACTTTCCATCGATGTGCGTGTGCAGGGCGCGCTGGAGGATGAGCTGCGCGCCGGAATGCTTTCGGTCGATGCCGTCGGTGCCGCCGGGATCGTGCTGGATGTCGACACCGGCGAAGTGCTCGCCATGGCGTCCTTGCCCGAGTTCGATCCCAACCAGGTTGTTGCTTCCGACCTGACCGTTTCGGAGGAGCGGGCTGTGCAGGGTGTCATGCCTGCCGCTTTCAACCGGGCTACCAACCAGGTTTTCGAGCTCGGTTCGGTCTTCAAGCCCTTGACGGTTGCTGCGGCGATCGATGCCGGTTCGATCACCGACCTTTCCCGGCGCTATCAGGCCAGCAGGCCGGTGCAGATTGGCGGACACCAGATACGTGACAGCCACGTAATCGGTGCAACCCTGAATGCTCCGCAATCGCTGATCCATTCCTCCAACATCGTGACAGCGCAGATTGCCGATGAACTCGGTCCCCAGAGACTGCGCCAGTACATGGTCGAACTCGGAATGAACGAGCGCCCCTATATCGAACTGCCGGGCCGCGGCATGCCGATCTGGCCTGGCGACAAGTGGGCGCGCGTCACGGGAATGACGGTTGGCTTCGGTCACAGCCTCGCGGTAACGCCGCTGCACCTTGCCAGCGCCTATGCCGCGATGGTCAATGGCGGGACATGGCGCCCGGCGACATTGCAGAAGCTTGAGCCAGGCGATGCGCCTCGCGGCCGCCGCGTGTTCAAGGCCAGCACCAGCGCGCGCATGAACCAGCTGCTGCGCATGATTGCCGTCTATGGCACGGGCCGAAACGCCAATGCTCCCGGATTCCGTATAGGCGGCAAGACCGGGTCTGCCGAAAAGCCGGGGCGGGGTGGTTATCGCCGGTCGACAGTGGTCTCCACCTTTGCCGCTGCTTTTCCGATGGACCGGCCGCGCTATGTGGTGATCGCCATGCTCGATGAACCGCAGGGCACGGTCGCCAGTTCATACCAGCGCACCGCTGCCTGGAATGCAGCGCCGATAGTCGGGCGCCTGATCCCGCGCATCGGCCCGCAACTGGGTATATTGCCGGACGAAAGCCGCGACATCGACCTGACCGAGCTGCAGTATCTCGTCGGCGGCGGCGGGGAGGCGGAACACTGATGCTGCTTCGCGACCTGGCAGAGCTGGCGGGTGTCGATGCCGGAGTGACGGGCGATGAGCGCGTGACCGGCTTTGCCATCGACCATCGCAAGGTGGCTCCAGGCAATATCTTCGGCGCCTTTCAGGGTGCGGCGGTCAACGGTGAGGACTTTATCGCTGCTGCTGTCGCCTCAGGCGCGATTGGCGTGGTCGCCCGTCCCGAAGCCAAAGTTGATGGCGCCGTTCACCTGGCGGACGCCCTGCCTCGGCGGGCCTTTGCCCGCCTCGCCGCGCGCTTCTTCCAGCCAGTTCCGGAATGCGTGGTCGCTGTTACCGGCACCAACGGCAAGACCTCCACGGTCGAAATGACGCGCCAGATCTGGCGCATGTGCGGGCATTCGGCGGCTTCCATCGGTACTCTGGGTGTCACTACGCCCGACGAGAGTATTTCCACCGGTCTGACCACGCCTGATATCGTCACCTTCCTTTCCAACGTGACAGGCCTCGCGCGTGAGGGCGTGACCCATGTCGCCTATGAGGCGTCGAGCCACGGCCTGTCGCAATATCGCAACGAAGGCCTGCCGGTGAAGGCCGGCGCCTTCGCCAATCTCAGCCGCGACCACCTCGATTATCATGCCGATATGGAGGACTATTTCGCTGCCAAGATGCGCCTCTTCACCGAGGTGGTGGATGCGGATGGCACGGCAGTGATCTGGGCGGACGATCCCTGGTCCGCGCGGGCGATCGAGGTCGCCAGATCGCGCGGATTGAAGCTGTTCACGGTGGGTGAGGTGGGCGAGAGCATTCGCCTGATATCGCGCAAGCCCGGCGCATTGGGGCAGGAACTCAAGTTTATCCACGATGGCCGGGCCTATGCCATTCGCTTGCCGCTGATCGGGGCCTATCAGGTGAACAATGCCCTTGTGGCAGCGGGTCTGGCGCTAGTTTCGGGCGATGCGCCGCAGCAGGTATTCGACGCTGTGGCACGACTGCAGCCGGTGCGCGGAAGGCTGGAGCGCGCTGTGATCGCGCGCAGCGGAGCGCCGGTCTACGTCGATTACGCCCACACGCCCGACGCGCTGGAAGCCGCCATCGCTGCCTTGCGCCCGCATGTATCGGGCAGGCTCATTACCGTGTTCGGCGCTGGCGGCGATCGCGACACGGGAAAGCGCGTTCCGATGGGGCAGGTCGCGGTCGAAGGATCGGATCTGGCGATCGTTACCGATGACAACCCGCGCGGGGAGGATCCTGCCGCCATCCGTGCGGAGGTGATGCGAGGCGCGAAAGGTGCCCGCGAAATGGGTGACAGGCGAGCAGCCATCGCGGCCGCCATCGCAGAGGCAGGTGCGCAGGACATCGTCCTTATCGCCGGCAAGGGGCACGAACAGGGGCAGATCATCGGCAGCGGCGCGGACATGCGCGTGTTGCCATTCGATGACGTCACGGTTGCGCGCGAATGCGCCGCCGAAATTGCAGGAGCGGTTCCGCAATGAATGCAGTTGCACAGATTTTGCGCTGGCCGAAAGCCGCGACCGACAGGCTGCGTCTGGCGCTTTGGACGTCGGACGAAATTGCCGCTGCTACCGGTGGCGTTGCTGCGGGTACATTCCAGGTCTCGGGCGTGGAAATGGACTCGCGCGACGTGCGCTGCGGGGACCTGTTCGTGGCCCTCAAGGGTGAGGCGATGGACGGACACCGGTTCATCGACAAGGCCTTCGCCAATGGCGCGGGGGCTGCACTGGTCGACAGGGCGATTTCGCAGCCGCATATCTTGGTTAACGATACCTCAATAGCACTTGAGCTCCTGGCAAAAGTGGCTCGAATGCGTGCTTCTGCGACCATCATCGGTGTAACAGGCTCGGTCGGGAAGACAGGGGTGAAGGAGGCCATCTTTACAGCTCTCGAACGCTCCAGCAGGGGTTCGGCGCATCGCTCCATCCGCTCCTACAACAACCATGTGGGCGTTCCGCTGAGCGTTTCGCGCATGCCTTCTCGCAGCAAGTTCGGCGTGTTTGAAATGGGCATGAACCATGCTGGCGAAATCGCTAGTTTGACGGCACAGGTTCGGCCGCATGTGGCGGTGATCACCACCATCGCGCCTGCACATATTGAAAACCTGGGCAGTGAAGAGGCAATTGCCGATGCCAAGGCGGAAATCTTCCAGGGCCTGGAGCAGGGCGGCACGGCCGTAATTCCTGCGGACAGCCCCCACTTCAAACGCTTGCGCGCCGCGGCGATTGCAGCCGGAGCGAAAGTGGTTTCTTTCGGCACGGCGGGCCATGCCGACATGCGCCTGCTCGATGCCATTCCCGACGCCAATGGCGGATCGCTCGTAACGGCGGCGATGGGCGGCCATCGCCTGTGTTACAATGTGGCGGAACCGGGTGAACACTGGGTAGCTAATTCGCTCTGCGTCATGGCCGCGGTACATGCGGCGGGTGGAGACATGGGTGCGGCTGGCCTTGCCCTTGCCGAAATGGGCGGGTTGAAGGGCCGTGGTGCCCGGCAGAGGGTGCCGGTCCCCGGCGGACATGCGCTGATGATCGACGAAAGCTATAATGCCAACCCCGCATCCATGCGGGCAACGCTGGCGCAACTCGGTCACACGCCCGCCACGCGGCGCATCGCCGTGCTGGGCGCGATGAAGGAACTGGGCGATTTTGCTCCCGCCTTTCACGCCCAGCTGAGCGAACCGCTGCTTGCTGCCGATGTCGATTATGCGGTTCTGGTTGGGCCGGAGATGGTCGATCTTGCGCGCGAATTGGGGAAAGGGCTTGCCAGCACGCTTGGCAAGCCCTTGCACTTTGCGCATTGCGAAAATGCGGGTGAGGCAATTGCTGCGCTGGAGGAATACGGGTTGGCAGGCGGAGATGCCGTGCTGGTGAAGGGTTCCAACTCCGTGGGACTGTCACGCCTGGTGGCGCATTTCGGCGCCAGGGAAGGCTGATCGAAGCAAAACAATGTTCTATTTTATTGCCCAGTTGCTCGAGTTTGAAGGCCTGCTGAACCTGATCCGGTATCAGTCCTTCCGCGCGGGCGCGACGATGATGACGGCGCTGCTCATCGGCCTGCTGATCGGCCCCAGATTCATCGCCATGCTGCGCGTGCGCCAGGGCAAGGGGCAGCCGATCCGTTCGGATGGGCCCGCCTCGCACCAGGCCAAGGTCGGAACGCCGACCATGGGCGGCTTGATGATCCTGACCTCGCTGGTGGTCTCCATGCTGCTGTGGATGGACCTGTCCAGCCCCTTCGTCTGGGCCTGCCTTGCCGTTTGTGTCGGCTTCGGCGTGATCGGTTTCATGGATGATTACGACAAAGTCTCCAAGCGCAGCCACAAGGGTGTGTCGGCACGGGTCCGCCTGCTGGCGGAATTTGCCGTGGCAGGCATTGCTGCATGGCTGATCGTGGGAGAGATCAACACCAATCTCTATGTCCCTTTCCTCAGCGGGCGATCAATTCCGCTTGGCCCTTTCTATTATGTCTTTGCCGCCGTCGTCATCGTCGGCTTCGGCAATGCGGTGAATTTGACGGACGGGCTGGACGGTCTGGCCACCATGCCGGTGGTGATAGCGGCGGGCGCTTTCGCGATCATCTGCTACCTCGTCGGACGCGTTGACTATTCGGAATATCTCGGCATTCCCTATGTGGCAGGTGCAGGTGAACTGACGCTCTTTTGCGCAGGCATCATGGGTGCGGGGCTGGCCTTCCTGTGGTTCAACGCGCCGCCAGCAGCAGTCTTCATGGGCGATACGGGCAGCCTGGCCCTCGGCGGAGCTTTGGGCGCCATTGCCGTGGCGAGCCATCACGAGGTCGTCCTGCTGATCATTGGCGGACTGTTCGTGATGGAGACCGCATCGGTCATCATCCAGGTCTTCTGGTTCAAGCGCACGGGCAGGCGGATTTTCCGAATGGCCCCGATCCACCATCATTTCGAACAGCTCGGCTGGAAGGAATCGACCGTTGTGATCCGCTTCTGGATCATCGCCATCGTCCTTGCGGTTATCGGGCTTGCCACGTTGAAGCTCAGGTGATCACAGCACGCGCCTTCGCCCAGAGGAATTTTGCCGTTCTCGGTCTTGCTCGCTCGGGAATGGCCGTGGTCGAAAGCCTGCTGGCGAGCGGCGCAGAAGTCACAGCCTGGGACAGGCAGGCGACCCCGCGCAAGAAGCTGGAGGGTCGCTGCGTGATCGCCGATCCGATGGAGATCGAGCTGACCGGTTTCGATGGCGTGGTTGTATCCCCGGGCGTGCCGCTCAACACTCATCCGCTGGCGGCAAAGGCGCGCGCGGCGGGTGTGCCATTGATCGGCGATATCGAACTGTTTGCGCAGGCGAGGAAGGAACTCCCACCGCACAAGGTCGTCGGCATTACCGGCACCAATGGCAAGAGCACCACCACCGCATTGGTGCATCATCTCTTCACGAGCGTGGGCATGGATGCGCGCATGGGAGGAAACATCGGGTTGCCGATCCTTGCGCAGGACCCGCTCCCCGAAGGCGGCGTCTATGTGCTCGAACTCTCCAGCTACCAGATCGACCTGACCTATTCGCTGGCCTGCGACGCTGCGGCCCTGACCAATATCACGCCCGATCACCTTGACCGTTATGACAGCTTTGCATCCTATGCCGCCTCCAAGGCACGGCTCTTTGCGATGCAGGACGCGGGGCAGTTTGCGGTATTCGGTTGCGACGATCCGGAGACCTGCGCGGTGCATGAGGTGCAGGCCGCGCGGCAGGGCAAGGACCGGGCGCTTTGCGTTTCCGCCGAAGGACTGGTGGAGCATCAAGGTGAATGGCCCAGCCTGCAGGGTCCGCACAACCTGCAAAATGCGATGATTGCAGCGGCCCTGGCAGAGGAGCTTGGCCTGACACGCAGCCAGGTGCTGCAAGGCCTATCCAGCTTCTGCGGCCTCCCCCACAGGATGGAAGTGCTGGGCACGTTCGATGGCGTGCTGGTGATCAACGATTCCAAGGCAACCAATTCTGCTTCCACCGCGCCAGCATTGGCGGCATGGCCCGCCAACCCTGAGCCGCGCATCCACTGGATTTGTGGCGGCTTGCCCAAGACCGACAATCTGGACGAATGCGCGCCTTCCTTCGGCAATATCGCTGCTGCCTATACGATTGGCGAGGCGGGGCCGCTCTTCGCCAGGCTGCTGCGCAAGCACATGCCGGTGCACGAATGCGAGATGTTGTGCGAAGCCGTGGCGCAGGCGCTCAAGGCGGCAAGGTCCGGCGATGTCGTGCTGTTCTCACCGGCATGCGCCAGTTTCGATCAGTTCCGCGATTACGAGCATCGCGGCGACACCTTCCGCGAACTGATTGGCAATCTGACGGGCAGCGAACATCTGCGCGAAGGTTCCAGCGCGAGCTCTGCCGCATGAGCGCCGCGCGCCCCTATATCCCCCAACCAGGGCAACAGAGCAGCAAGCCTCCCGCCTTCCCGCAGGACCGCAAGCGGCAATTGCAGGTATGGTGGCGCGAAATCGACCGTGGCCTGCTGTTCCTTGTCATGTTGCTAATGCTGCTCGGCACGGTGGCAGTGCTGGCTGCCTCCCCTGCAAGTGCACGGCGCCTTTCAACCTCCGACGTCCGGCTGGACGATCTCTATTTCTTCTGGCTGCATATCCGCTGGCAAATTCTCGGCATTGCGGTTCTGGTTGCCACTTCGCTGTTTCCCACGGAGATGGCGCGGCGCGGGGCCATAATGTTTGGCGGGGCCATGCTGTTCTTTCTCGTCCTCGTCCCGTTCTTCGGCGTGGAACGGAACGGGGCTGTGCGCTGGCTCAACCTGGGCATGACCTTCCAGCCTTCCGAGTTCCTCAAACCGGCCTTCGCGGTCATCCTGGCCTGGGTGCTTTCGTGGAAAATACGCGATACCGAACTGCCTGTGATAGGGGTTTCGGGTGCCTTGCTGGGATTTATCGTGGTGATGCTGATGGCACAGCCGAACATGGGTGAGGCCATCCTGTTCGTCGGCTGCTGGTTCGTAGTGGTGATGCTCGCGGGCCTGCCGCTGCAGCGGATCGGGGTTTTGACCGGCGTGGGCCTTGGCGGTCTGGTGCTGGCCTATGCCTTCTACGGCAACGCCCGCAACCGGATCGATGCCTTCTTCGGCGGCGGCACTGCCTATGACCAGGTGGACCTTGCCAGTCGCACGCTGATGGGTGGTGGATGGACCGGGGCCGGCCTTGGGCTGGGCAACAACAAAATGCGCCTGCCCGAAGCGCACACGGACTATATCTTTTCCGTCATCGGGGAAGAGTTCGGCCTGCTCGCCTGCGGCGTGCTGGTGGTGCTTTATCTTGCCATCATCCTGCGCGTGCTGATCAGGCTGGTGGATGAAGACCGTTTGTTCATCATCCTGGCAGCAAGCGGGCTTATTGCCCTGTTCGGTGGACAGGCGTTCATCAACATTCTCATGAACCTGCAGCTTTTCCCCTCCAAAGGCATGACGCTGCCATTGGTGAGCTATGGCGGATCGTCTACAATCGCCCAGTGTTTCACCATCGGGTTGTTGCTGGCGATAACGCGGCGCAATCCGTACCTCAGCCGCGAGGCATTTGACCTTGGCGGCAGGCAGGCCAAGATGTTGCAGGTAAGGGGCAAGCGTTGATGAGTTCGGTTTCGCGCCATTATGTCCTCGCCGCAGGCGGCACGGGCGGGCATCTGACCCCGGCTTTCGCGCTGGCGGCGGAGCTCGACAAGCGCGGCCATCACGTCGCGCTCATCACTGATGCCCGCGGCAGCGAGATCCCCGGCAAGCCTGACTACCTGCCCGCTCACGTCCTGCCCGCGGGGCGCTTCGGCAAGAATCCGCTGCGCTGGCCTGCAGGGATCGCCGCAGTGATGGAAGGGCGGCGCATGGCCATGCGGCTGTATGAAAGCTTTGGCCCCACCGCCGTGATCGGATTTGGCGGTTATCCCGCATTGCCCGCGCTGCTGGCCGCCACATCAGCCGATATTCCCACCGTGGTCCATGAACAGAATGCAGTGCTCGGCCGCGTCAACCGTCTGCTCGCCGGGCGGGTGGACGTGATTGCCACCGCTTACCCCGATGTCGAACGGCTGAAACCCAAGCATTGGGAAAAGACCTATCTTGTCGGCAATCCGGTGCGGCCCGAGGTGCTCGCCTTGCGCGACCAGGAGTTTCCTGCCTTCACCGCTGACGGCCTGTTCCGCGTGCTGGTGACGGGCGGCAGCCAGGGCGCGCGGATCTTGTCCGAAGTGGTTCCCGATGGCCTGGCCATGCTGCCGCCTGCGCTGTGCTCGCGCCTGCAAGTAACGCAGCAATGCCGCGCCGAAGACCTGGAGGCGGTGCGTGAGCGCTATGCCAGCCACGGTATTCCCGCCGAACTGGGCACTTATTTCGAGGATATGCAGACAAGGCTCGCCGATGCACACCTGTTCATCGGGCGTGCGGGTGCGTCGACGATTGCCGAGCTGACGGCAGTGGGACGTCCTGCGATCCTTGTGCCGCTGCCGATTGCTACGGACGACCATCAGGCCGCCAACGTGCGCGAAATGGTCAAGGCCGGTGGTGCGCGCTCGATCCGCCAGCACAAGTTCACGGCGAGCGAACTGGCCAAGCAGATTCAGGCGATGGCTCAGCATCCCGACACTCTCGCCAATGCGGCCCATGCGGCGTGGAATTGCGGTCGTCCCGAGGCGGCGAGGAAACTCGCCGATCTGGTCGAAGGCTTTGGGGCCACGCCTATACAGGATGTGATCCGCCTGGCCGGCGAAGGATCGCGCAAGGAAGCCGGTGTCACCAGCACGGCGGGCGCTGGCTGATGAAGGGTGTGGGCACGGAAATCGGCACCATCCATTTCGTCGGCATTGGCGGGATAGGCATGTCGGGCATTGCCGAGGTGATGAACAATCTCGGCTACACAGTGCAGGGCAGCGATATCGCCGATAGCGCGAGCGTCGAACGCCTGCGCGCGCGTGGTATCAAGGTGGCAATCGGGCATGATGCCGCCAATCTGGGCGATGCCGCTGTGGTGGTGACCTCCACCGCCGTGAAGCGCGACAATCCCGAAGTGGCAGCAGCTCTCGAAGCGCGCATACCCGTTGTGCGCCGCGCGGAAATGCTGGCCGAGCTGATGCGACTGAAGCGCACCGTTGCGGTGGCGGGAACGCACGGCAAGACCACTACCACCAGCATGGTCGCCACGCTGCTCGACGCTGGCGGAATCGATCCGACCGTGATCAATGGCGGCATCATCGAAAGCTACGGCTCCAACGCGCGGCTGGGTGACAGCGAATGGATGGTGGTGGAAGCGGACGAGAGCGACGGCAGTTTCCTGCGCCTCGATGGCGAGATCGCCGTCGTCACCAACATCGATCCCGAACACATGGATCATTACGGCAGTTTCGACGCAGTGAAGGATGCCTTCCTGCAATTCATCGAGAATGTACCCTTCTATGGCGCGGCGGTGCTGTGCCTGGACCACCCCGAAGTGCAGAAGGTGATCGCCCGCGTGCGCGACAGGCGCGTGATCACCTATGGCTTCTCGCCCCATGCCGACATGCGTGCGGAGAATATCGTGCGGGAAGGCGGTTCATCGCGTTTCGATGCCGTGCACCGCGATCGTGACGGCAAGGATCACCGTATCGCCAATATCGTCCTGCCCATGCCCGGCAGGCACAATGTCCAGAACGCGCTCGCGGCCATAGCCGTGGCGGTGGAAATGGGCTGTTCGGACGACACCATCCGGTCCGGCTTTGCGCGCTTTGGCGGTGTGCGCCGTCGTTTCACCCTCGTGGGCAAGACCGATGGCGTGCAGGTGATCGACGATTACGCGCATCACCCGGTGGAAATCCGCGCCGTGCTTTCGGCCGCGCGCGATGCGGCAAAGGGCCGCGTGATCGCCGTAGTGCAACCGCATCGCTTCACCCGGCTGCGCGACCTGATGGAGGAATTCCAGTCCTGCTTCGATCTGGCCGATATCGTCTATGCGGCGCCCGTCTATACTGCCGGTGAGGAGCCGATTGCGGGCGTGAACAGCGCCGCACTGGTAGCGGGCATCAAGGCGCGTGGCCACAGGTGCGCCGCCGAAATTTCCGGACCGGACGCACTGGCGGGCGAACTTGCGCAGATATTGCAGCCGGACGATATGGTGGTCTGCCTGGGAGCGGGCGATATCACCAAATGGGCTGCGGGTCTTGCCCCTGCGATCGACAGGATGCGGGAGCATGCGGCATGAACTGGCTGATGCAGCCGGGCGTCAACCCGGTCACCGCCAACGCTCCGGGTTCCGAGGATGACATTGGCCAGACCGCAGCCAATGCCATTCAGGTGCGTGGCAAGCTCACCAAAAACGCTCCGTTGGACAAGCTCGTCTGGTTCAAGAGTGGCGGTCCGGCAGATTATCTGTTCGAGCCTGCCGATCTGGAAGACCTCACAAACTTCCTGTTGCAGCAGCCCGAAGGCACTCCGGTCATGCCCATCGGGCTTGGCTCCAACCTCATTATCCGTGATGGCGGCGTGCCGGGAGTGGTGGTGCGGCTGGGCAAGGCCTTCTCCAGTGTCGAGGTCCGGCGTGACAATATCCTCGAATGCGGGGGCGGTGCGCCGGGCATTCTGGTGGCTTCCACCGCGCGCGACGCGGGCATTGCGGGAATGGAATTCCTGCGCGGCATTCCCGGCACGGTGGGCGGTTTTGTGTGTATGAATGGCGGCGCCTATGGCCGCGAAGTGGCCGATATCCTGATCGATTGCGATGTCGTATTTCCCAATGGCGATTGCGTGTGCATTCCGGCGAGCGACCTTGGCTATACCTATCGCCATTCCAACCTGCCCGAAGGTGCCATCGTCGTGTCGGCGCGTTTCCAGGGGGAACCGGGCGATCCGGCCAAGATCGGTGCGGAAATGGACCGGATCGCGGCGGAGCGAGAGGCGTCGCAGCCCTTGCGGACACGTACGGGGGGATCGACCTTCAAGAATCCCGAAAACAAGAAGGCGTGGCAATTGGTCGATGAAGCGGGCTGTCGAGGCCTCACAATGGGCGGTGCACAGGTGAGCGAGAAGCATGCAAATTTCCTCATCAACACCGGCGATGCGACCAGCAGCGATATCGAAGGATTGGGTGAAGAAGTGCGCCGCCGCGTCTCGGAAAAGACCGGCGTGGCACTGGAATGGGAAATCAAGCGAGTGGGAAGACCGTGAGCCGCCTGCCTAAACTCCACGTCGCCGTCCTGATGGGCGGCTGGGCCAATGAACGGGAGGTCTCGCTCATGTCGGGCAAGGGCGTGGCCGATGCGCTGGAGAGTCTGGGTCACAAGGTGACGCGGATCGACATGGGCCGCGATATTGCCGCGCGCTTGGCCGAGACCAAGCCCGATGTAGTGTTCAACGCTCTGCATGGTGTGCCCGGTGAAGACGGGACGGTGCAGGGCATGATGGATTTGATGGGCATTGCCTATACCCACTCGGGCCTCGCCACATCCGTTGTCGCTATCGACAAGGAGCTGACCAAGCAGGCGCTGGTGCCGCATGGCATCCCCATGCCCGGCGGGCGGATCGTCAAGAGCGCCGACCTTTATGACAGTGACCCCATCGCGCGGCCTTATGTGCTGAAGCCGGTCAATGAAGGGTCCTCGGTCGGCGTCGCCATCGTCACCGACGAGAGCAATTGCGGCAATCCCATCCGCCGCGATGTCGAAGGGCCGTGGCAGCAATTCGAAACGTTGATGGCGGAGCCCTATATTCGCGGGCGAGAACTGACCACGGCTGTTCTGGGCGAAAAGCCACTGATGGTGACCGAGCTTGTGCCAAAGAGCGGCTTCTACGATTTCACCGCCAAATACACCGATGGCATGACGGAGCATGTCTGCCCTGCCGAAATCCCGGACAATATTGCGCGGCTGTGCCTCGAATATGCGCTCAAGGCGCACAAATTGCTGGGGTGCCGGGGCGTCAGCCGGTCTGATTACCGCTGGGATGACGAGCGGGGCGAGGATGGCCTGTTCCTGCTGGAAACCAATACCCAGCCGGGCATGACACCGCTCAGCCTGGTACCCGAACAGGCCAAGCATTGCGGCATCGACTATCCCGAACTGGTGGAAATCATCATCGAGGATGCGCTGCGCTTCTATGGCAAGCTCCCCGCAAACGGAGGGGCAGCCTGATGGCGCAGACGATCTCGCGCAAGAGCACAGGCGTACGCCGCCAGGCCAAGGCGCAGGGCCGGGCCGGCCAGATGCGCAACGCTCGGGCCAGGACCAATTCGCTGTTCGACCGGATGATGAATGCTCTGCCCTTTACCGAGGACCAGTGGCACCGCTTCTTCACCGTCCTCATCCTGGCCGTGGTGCTGGCGATCATCGTGGTGGTGGCGCGAGTGTCGGGTATGTCCGAACTGGCCAGCCAGCGCTTTGCCCACGCTGCAGCCAATGCCGGGTACAAGGTCCGCAATGTCGAGGTGCGCGGGACCGAGCGGCTCAACGAAATGCGCGTCTATGAGCGGGCCATCGGCCGGGCGGAGCTGTCCATGCCGCTGGTTGATCTCGATGAATTGCGCGCAGAGCTCCTGACGCTCAGCTGGGTGCAGGATGCGCGCGTGTCGCGGCAACTGCCCGATACGCTGGTGATCGATATCGTCGAGCGCCAGCCGCATGCAGTGCTGCGCCGCGCCGATCGCCTGATGCTGATCGATTCCACGGGCGCCGAACTGGAACCAATCTCTGCAGCGGCGGCCGGCGGCATGCTGATGATTTCGGGCGAGGGTGCACAGGGCAGGGTCGAGGATCTGGCCGACCTGCTCGATGCCGCGCCCGCCTTGCAGCCGCAGGTAAAGGCTGCGGAATGGATCGGCAATCGCCGCTGGGACCTGACCTTCGTGACAGACCAGCGCCTCGCTCTTCCTGAAGGTGAGGACCGCGCCGCCGCCGCGCTGATCAGCTTTGCCCGCGCCGATGGCGTCCATCGCCTGATCGGCGGGGATGTGGTGCGCTTCGACATGCGCAATGCGCCGCGCATGTACATGCGCAAGCCCGGACGGGCGGATGAAGAACTCGAAATGCAAGCCAACGCCGGGGAGGAAAACTGATGGCGTCGCAGCCGCGCATCACCAATGTCATCGGTGCTGTGAATATCGGTTCCTTCCGCATCTCTGCCATGATTGCCGGCCTGACCGAGAGCGGGGAGATGCGGGTTCTGGGGAGCGGCCACCGGGCGGCCCAAGGCATCAAGCGGGGCTATGTTACCGATATGGCCGCTGCCACCTATGCCGTGCGCGATGCCATCGAACGCGCCGAACGATTGGCGGGAACGAATGTAACCAGCGTGTGGATCGGTTGTTCGGGCGCCGGACTGACCAGCACGATTACTCCGGTCGAAATCGAAATCGGCGGCAGGCGGATCGAGGAAGAGGATATCGAGCACCTGCTCGTTTCCGCGCGCGAAGGGCTGGAGCCCGATGGCCGCATGGTCCTGCATGCGCAGCCAGCCTGCTATTTTCTCGACGGGGCGGACGGCGTCGCCAACCCCAAGGGATTGCATGCAGACCGGCTGGGCGTTGATGTCCATGTCATGCAGGCAGATGGCGCGCCCATGCGCAACGTCACCGAAGCGGTGCAGAACGCGCATCTGGAGGTGGAAGGGATCATCGCTTCGCCACTTGCTGCCGGCTATGCCTGCCTGACCGCCGAGGAGCGCGACCTGGGTGTGGCGCTGGTGGAGTTTGGCGGAGAGGTGACCAATGTCGCTGTCTATGCTGGCGGGATGCTGGTGGGCCTCACTTCCATCCCCCGCGGTTCCGGCGATATCACCGATGCGGTGGCCTCCGCTTTCGGGATCAGGCGGTTCCAGGCAGAGCGGCTCAAATGCGTCAACGGCTCGGCTATCGCCAGCCCGCATGACCACCGCGAGATGATAGGCGTGGCCGGTCCCGACGATGAGGGAACCAGCAGCGTGGCGCGCGGCGCGGATGATCGCGGGCGCATTCCGCGTGCGGAGTTGATCTCGGTCATCACCGGCGAACTCGACACGCTGATGCGCGATGTCGGCAGGGCACTGGAAAGCATGGGCTTTTCGGGCGGCAAGGGCACTGCGCGGCAGGTCGTGCTGACCGGCGGCGGGGCGGAACTGTCGGGGCTGGCGGACTATGCGCAAAGCGTGCTTGGAACGCCGGTGCGGATCGGCAGACCGCCTGCCCTGCGCGGCCTTCCCGAGGCGCATGGCGTGCCCGGATTTGCCACACTTGCGGGCCTTATCCTTTATGCCGCCGAGGACCCGGTGGATATCCGTTCTGTAGGCTCGCGTTTTACCGAGACAACGCGGATGAGCGGGTTCTCTGTGGCGCGCCACGTGTGGAGGGCCATGCGTGACTATTTCTGAGCTGCAAGTGCAGTAGCATTGCTGTGGATACATTGGCTTGCCCAGTTACCGCATCGAATCCCTTTGTGGCAGAAGATGACCACGTGGTATGACTTTCAGCTCCGTAGGAGAGCATTGACATGAGCATCAATATCGGACCGCCCTCTGTGGAAGAATTGCGCCCGCGGATCACCGTGATCGGTGTGGGTGGTGCGGGCGGCAACGCGATTGCCAATATGATCGAGGCCGAGATCGAGGGCGTCGACTTTATCGTCGCCAATACCGATGCGCAGGCGTTGAACAACGCCGTGGCCGAACATCGCATCCAGCTTGGTCCCGATATTACGCAGGGCCTCGGTGCAGGCTCGCGGCCTGAAGTAGGTCGTGCCGCGGCGGAAGAGACCGTCGAAGATATCGAACGCGCACTCGATGGCGTGAATATGGTGTTTATCGCCGCCGGCATGGGCGGCGGCACGGGTACGGGTGCTGCACCGGTGATCGCCGAGATTGCGCGCCGCAAGGGTATCCTGACCGTGGGCGTGGTCACCAAGCCGTTCCTGTTCGAAGGTACGCGCCGGATGCGTGCGGCCGATGCCGGAATCGATGAGCTGCAGAAGCATGTCGATACGCTGATCGTCATCCCCAACCAGAACCTGTTCCTGGTCGCCAAGGCGGATACGACCTTCAAGGAAGCGTTCATGCTGGCAGACGAAGTGCTGCAGCAGGGCGTCCGCTCGATCACCGACCTGATGGTGATGCCGGGGCTGATCAATCTCGACTTTGCCGATATCCGTTCGGTGATGAACGAGATGGGCAAGGCCATGATGGGTACAGGCGAAGGCGAAGGGGACAATCGCGCTCTCGAAGCGGCCGAACGTGCCATCGCCAATCCGCTGCTCGATGGCGTATCCATGCAGGGTGCCAAGGGCGTGATCATCTCGATCATCGGCGGCGAGGACATGAGGCTGCTCGAAGTGGACGAGGCTGCCAACCACATTCGCGAACTGGTGGATCCGGAAGCCAACATCATCTGGGGTTCGGCATTCAACCCCGACCTGGAAGGCCGCATTCGCGTGTCTGTCGTGGCGACTGGTATCGAACAAAGCGCGGAGCAGGCGCATACGGCGAGCCAGCCGCTCAATCTCGGCGCATCGCGCGGACCGAAGAAGCCGGTCCTTCCCTTGCCTGCCGAGGATGAGCAGGAAGAGGACGCGCTGGACGATGATCTCGCGTCAGCTGCTTCCGATCCCTTTGCCCAGGGCGCTTCAGGAGCTGGTTCCGCCCCCGTTCCGCAGGGTTTCGGTGACGAGGACGCCGGGGATGACGAGTCCGGCGAATTCGGCGATTATGGAAGCGATGATGCGTTCGGTGGCGGATCGGACGATACGGAAGGGCCCGCTGATGGCGAAGGTTCGGGCGACATGTTCGAACTGACCGAGGAAGCCGCTGTCGGGACCGGAGGGGCACAGCCGCAGGACGAGCTTCTGCTTGGCGACAATAACGTGGCCCAACCTGCCGCGCCTGGCGCTGGCGGCCTGGGACAGGGCCCAGCGCAATCTTCGGCACCGGAGAGCGCCGCGCCCGGTGCAGGCAGCACCCTGTTCGAACGCATGGCCAATCTCTCGCGCACTGCGCCCGTCGATGAAGTAGAGGAAGAGGATGCGGAAGATGACGGGGATGACGATGGCGGTTCTGCCATGCGCATTCCGCGGTTTCTTGGCCGGCAGAACAACCAGTAGGCCGAAATTCGCTTGCCATTCAGGCATGCGGGCATAGCGCTCGCATGATGGTTCGAAAATCAGATCGCTGGCTGGCCTGCATGGGCATGCTCATGAGTGCGGCCGTTGCTGTGCCCGCACCCTTGCAGGCACAGCCGGTTGTGCAGCAGCTTCCCGATCCGGCATCGGAACGGCTGAACGAAGCGCTGCGGCGCCTGTCCTCAAATCCGCAATCGCTGCCCGCATTGATCGAGGCAGGAAGGGCGTCGATTGAGCTCGACGATGCCGACGCGGCGGAAGGTTTCTTTGCGCGTGCGCAGGCCGTTTCTCCGGAAAGCGGGGCCGTAATGGCCGGCTTGGCAGTGGTTGCGCTGCGCCGCGAAGATGCGGCGCTGGCACTGGAACTGTTTGATCTGGCTGCACAAGCGGGCGAGAGCCTCGATCCTTATGCAACGGATCACGGGCTGGCCTACGACCTTGTGGGGGAGAACCTGCGCGCGCAGGAGCGCTACCAGGCGGCACTATCGCGAGAGGAAAATGCCGAAACCTCGCGTCGTCTCGCCTTGAGCTATGCGATTTCGGGAAACCAGAATGCTTCGGAGACGGTGCTATTGCCGTTGCTCCAGCGGCGTGATCTTGCCGCCTATCGCACGCGGGCGTTTGCACTCGCAATCCTCAATCGGGAAGATGAGGCGATCACGATTGTCGAGACCATGCTGCCCGCCCGCCTGGCAAGCAGGCTCACGCCCTACATGCGCTACATGCCGCAATTGACGCCTTCACAGCAGGCCGCGGCAGCCAATCTTGGCAGTTTCCCTCCTGTCGAGAATATCGGCAGGGACGAGCCAAGACCGGCACGCGTTGTTGCCCGGTCTGGCGTCTCGCAACCTGCGGTGGATATGGGTTCGCGGCTTGTGCCTGAAGGTGAGCCTCTGGGGCCGTCAACTACCCAAAGGAATGATGAAAGCGCGTTGAGCAGGGTCCTGCGGCAACAGCAAGTCCCGCAGGAAACCGCCGAACCTGTCGAGGAAGTCGAACAGCAAAGCCTGGATGACGCCTTCGCCGGTTTTGACTTTGATGACGAGGACAGCGCGTCTGGTTCCAGGCCCGGAGCTGTCGATATGACGACTTTCGAGCCGGAAAGGGAGGTGCGCGAGCCTCCACCACCCGCACACCCTGCCCGCGAATGGGTGCAGGTGGCGACCGGGCGGGACATTGCCGCATTCCGATTCGACTGGCGGCGCCTAGTGCGCAATTCGCAGGGCCTGCTGGAAGGGCGCGAGGCCTATCGCGCGCGCTGGAACCAGACCAATCGCCTGCTGACCGGGCCGTTCGATTCGCGCGATGAGGCGCAGCAATTCGTCCGGCAATTGTCGGCAGCAGGGATCAGCGCCTTCCGCTTCAGCAGCAGCGTGGGAGAAGAGGTGGTCCCCCTCGATTGAGGCGGGAGCAAGGCCTTATCCCCAGACGTTTGCCCGGTTTACCCAGCTATTTTTGCACACCTTGCCAACAGGCTTGTGGCAGTTCTCCCCGAAGTTGCACCGGTGTCGCATTGCGTTTTGCGTGGCAGTCGGAGCATGCACAACCCGTACCAATGCACAGGGTTAATGCTTCATGAAACTGGGCCGTGAGCCGATGGACGAGACGGAGGATGCAGCGCCGGTGGATATGCTGGCCGCGCTGTTCGATGCTCATGGCTGGCCATGCGAATTCGTCAATGATGACGAGATTTGTGGCGAGATTCCAGGGAGTTGGACGACCTACCAGTTGCGCGGAATCTGGCGCCGGGAAGATCGTGTGCTGCAATTGCTGTGTCTGCCCGAAGTGCGCGTTCCCGCCGCCAAGAAGGCCACGGCCTACGAACTGATCGCGCTGGTCAACGAACAGCTCTGGATCGGTCATTTCGATGTCTGGTCGCAGGGCGGTGTGCTGCTCTATCGCCACGGCCTGATGCTGGGCGATGACGGCATGCTCAGCCTCTCGGTGGCGCAGATGGCGGTGGATAATGCCGTGTCCGAATGCGATCGCTTCTATCCCGCCTTCCAGTTCGTGCTGTGGGGCGACAAGTCCCCGCGCGAGGCGCTGGATGCGGCTTTGGTGGATGCGATGGGCGAAGCCTGATAATCGGCAAGGCCATGTTCGAATCCATTCTCCTTGTCGGTTGCGGAAACATGGCGGGTGCCATGCTCGAAGGTTGGCTGGCCGCTGGCATGCCCGCATCGCGTTTCACCATCGTCGACCCTCTCAGGCAGGATGCGCCGGGCGATATCCCGGTACTGCGTGAACTGCCCCAAGACGGCGCATTCGATGCGATTCTGCTGGGCGTAAAACCGCAAGGCCTTGCAGAAGTAGCTCCGCAAGTGGTGCCCTTGGCTGGTGAGCGTACGGTAATCCTCTCGCTTCTCGCCGGTGTGGAGCTGGAGGTGCTGCAGCAATATTTCCCCCGATCGAAGGGGCAGGTACGCGTGATGCCCAATCTCGCCGTGTCGATGGGCAAGGCGCCTGTGGCACTGGCGGAGATCGGACTTGGCACGGCAGATCGCGATGCGGTGCTTGCGCTGATGGCACCGCTCGGCACGCCCGAATGGATCGACGAGGATCGTTTCGACCTCGTCACCGCGCTCGCGGGAAGCGGTCCGGCCTTCGTCTATCGCTTTATCGACGCGTTGGGTGCCGCTGCGACCCGGCTTGGCCTTCCCGAAGAGCAGGCGCGACGCCTTGCACTTGCCATGGTGGAGGGGGCCTCGGCGCTGGCCGCACAATCGGAGCATGATCCGGGGAAACTCGCGGACATGGTCGCCAGCAAGGGCGGGACCACGCGCGCCGGGCTGGATGCGCTCGATAATGGCGAAGCATTGGGCCGCGTGGTGACCGAATGCTTGCGCGCCGCACGCGACCGCAGCGCGGAAATGGCACGAGAGGCGCGGAAATAGCGCCTTTTCAGGGTTAACCGGATTCCGTCCGGTTTCGCTTGAAAATTGGGCCACAAATGCCGATATTGCGGCTAACCCGGCCCGATTTGGGAGGCTGGGCAAAGGAGAATTGGATCACATGGCAAATTGGAACGACGACAACGCAACCCGGCAGGGCTTCGGTGTGTCGCCGAGCCAGGCGGGTGATGTCGCTGGCCGCACGACTTTCGATGCCGGCCTGCGCAAGCACATGCTTTCGATCTACAACTACATGGCCTCTGGCGTATTGCTGACAGGTATCGTGGCGCTGCTGACTGCGCGCTCAGGCCTGGCAATCCAATTCGCTTCCGGCCCGCTGATGTGGATCGTGGCGCTTTCGCCGCTGGCCATCGTTTTTGCGATGAGCTTCGGCCGCAACAAGTTTTCGACCCCCACGCTGCAGGCAATGTTCTGGGGCTTCACGGTATTGATGGGCCTGTCGCTTTCGACGATCTTCCTCGTCTACACGGGCGCATCGATCGCGCTGACATTCTTCGCGACTTCTGCGGCCTTCGCCGGCCTGAGCCTGTTTGGCTATACGACGCAGAAGGACCTGTCGGGCTTCGGCAGTTTCCTGATCATGGGTGTGGTCGGACTGATCGTGTCAAGCCTGCTCAACCTGTGGTTGCAGTCGCCCGGCCTGATGTGGGCGATCAGCTTCCTCGGTGTGCTGATCTTTGCCGGCCTCACCGCATATGACACGCAGCGGCTGAAGGACGAGTACCTCTATGTCCAGAACGCCAAGCTGACCAATCCGGCGATCGCGGCGAGCTTCCCGATGGGCAAGATGGTCGTGCTGGGGGCGCTCAGCCTCTATCTCGACTTCATCAACATGTTCCTGTTCCTGCTGCGCTTCATGGGCAACCGCGAATAGGTCCTCATCTGGTCGCATTTGCGATTCACTTCATCGTGCCCGGGGTGCCATGTGGCACTCCGGGCATTTTCTTTGGTAAATGGGCGGTCTAGGTATCCGAGCCATGATATATTAAGGCGCGATCGGCCAGCAATAGGCTCGACGTACCGGGAAAAGGAACCCGCAGGATAATGCTCAAGATTGGCTGGAAACCCGCCGTGGTCGCTGTCGGACTTGCCGTCCTGGCTGGCTGTACGCCCCCTCCACCCCCGCCTGCGCCGCCACCGCCGCCTCCTCCACCGCCTCCCGCGCCGGTGGTAGAGGTTGAGCCCATTCCCTACCGCCCCATTCCGCCCGCCGGCGCGCCCTATGTCATGGAAATTCCGCGGCGCAATGCTGACGGCGTACGCGTGACGGTGAATTATGGTCTCGATGAGCAGGAGACCGTCTGGCATCTCCGGTCCGGATGGAATGTCGCAGCGCTCAATTGCCTGGGGCCGGATGACGAGCAGATCAACACTGCCTACGGGCAGTTCCTCAACCGCTTTCCCAATGGCCTGGCATCGGCCAATCGCGAGCTCGACCGGCGCTACCGCCAGCAGGCGTCCTCCAACAATGCCGCCATCCGATTGCGCGAGTCCCAATCGACGAGGGTCTACAACTATTTCGCCATTCCCGGAGCAAGAACCGATTTCTGCAATGCGGCGCGGCAGATCGCCAGCCAGTTTGCGAATTATACCGGCGATGACGTGAAGGCCTTTGCGCTCGCCAATCTTCCGTTGCTGGAAAGCGCATTCGAACGCTTCTTCAACGAATATGAGCGTTATGAGCAGTTGTCGGCCGCATGGGACAGTGAATATGGTGCGCAATATGGCGCATCGCAGCCGGGGTATGTGGCTGTCTATGGGTCCAGGGGTTCCGGTGTGGCGGCGAGCCTGCTGGCGGGGCAGCAGCAGAGAACGGACGGCTCGGTTTCCACACCGGTCGTCCAGCCGCTGCCCAACAGCGCCGTCCAGGGCAACTAGGCGGCGCGCGTTTTTTCCCTTCCAAGCCAAACAGCCATTCGCTAAGAGCGCGCTCTTCGCAGGGATACGCCCTGCCGAGACTGGAACGGGGCCGTAGCTCAGTTGGGAGAGCGCGTCGTTCGCAATGACGAGGTCAGCGGTTCGATCCCGCTCGGCTCCACCAGTGCACCGAAAACCGTCCCATGACGGCCTGCGAAAGGCGGCTTTCCGCGCTTGCGGTGCTCCGGCCCGAATGGTCGCTGCCCGCCGGTTCTCGAAAACCACCATTCTCGGCTCGCCATGAGCCAATTCCCGGTACACTGCCTTTTCCTTTCGCATTCGTCCCGAGCTTGTCGAAGGACGTGCGCGACATTCGAACTATAAGTCGCTAACGAGCCACAATGCATTTTCTTGATCAGGCGAAAATTTACATAAGGTCGGGCGCGGGCGGGCCGGGTGCGGTGAGCTTCCGGCGCGAGAAGTATGTCGAATATGGCGGCCCCGACGGTGGCGATGGTGGCAAGGGCGGCGATATCGTCTTTGTCGCGGTTCCCGGACTCAATACGCTGATCGACTTCCGTTACACGCAGCACTTCAAGGCCAAGCGCGGCGGCCACGGCATGGGCAAGGACCGCACTGGCAAGGGCGCCGAAGACCTGGTGATCGAGGTTCCCGTAGGCACGCAAATCCTGTCCGAGGACAAGGAAGAGGTGCTCGCCGACTTTACCGAGGAGGGGCAGCGTGTAGTCCTGCTCGAAGGCGGGATTGGTGGTCGCGGCAATGCCAGCTACAAGACGTCCACCAACCGCGCGCCGCGCCAGCACCAGCAGGGCATACCGGCGCAGGAAATGTGGGTCTGGCTGCGGCTGAAACTGCTCGCCGATGTGGGCCTGCTCGGCCTGCCCAATGCCGGCAAGAGCACTTTCATCAACGCCGTTTCCAACGCCCGTGCAAAGGTCGGGGCCTACGCCTTCACCACGCTGGTCCCCAAGCTGGGCGTCGTCTACCACAAGGGCCGTGAATTCGTGGTGGCGGACATACCGGGCCTGATCGAAGGCGCGGCAGAGGGGGCCGGGATCGGTGACCGTTTCCTGGGCCATATCGAGCGCTGCCGCGTGCTGATCCATTTGATTGACATATCGGGGGAGGACCCTGCTTCCGCGATGCGCATCGTGGAAAAGGAACTCGAGGCCTATGGCGCCGGGCTGGAAGACAAGCCGCGCCTGATCGCGCTCAACAAGGTCGACCTGGCCGACGCGGAACTGGTGGCAGGCTTTGCCGAGGAGCTGAAGGAGGCGGGTGCAGACGACGTATTCGCCATTTCCGGTGCGACCGGCAAGGGTATTGAGGAACTGCTCGATGCCGTACTTGGCTACCTGCCGCAGAAGACCGCAACCGAGAACCCCGGCCACGTTCCCGCCGAGGATGGCAATGAAGACGATGAATCCTCCGAATGGTCTCCGATCTGACTTGCACACAACCGTTTGCCTGACGCACGCCTTCGGCTAAGCGGTTTTCCATGACAATAGAGCGCCTCACAGACCTGATCGATCCTGCCAAGACGCCGCGCCTTGTGGTGAAGGTGGGCTCGTCCTTGTTGGTGGGCAAGGATGGCAAGCCACGCCGCGAATGGCTGGCTGGGCTGTGCGAGGAAATCGCCGAGGCGCGCGCGCGTGGGCAGCAGGTCGTGGTGGTCAGCTCCGGCGCGATTGCACTGGGCGCGGCAAAGCTGGGGCTGGCCAAGGGCGGACGCGGCAGCCTGTCCGAAGCGCAGGCCGCTGCAGCCGTAGGGCAGATCGCGCTGGGCGGACTGTGGTCCGAACTGCTTGGCACGCTGGGCATCACCGCCGCGCAATTGCTGGTGACGCTGGAGGATCTCGATGATCGCCGCCGCTATCTCAATGCTTCCGCCACGATCGGCAAGTTGCTCAAGGCAGGCGCGGTTCCCGTGATCAATGAAAATGACTCGGTCGCAACAGAGGAAATCCGCTTTGGCGACAATGACCGGCTCGCCGCCCGTTGCGCGCAGGCCGCGCGGGCCGATGCAATCGCGCTGCTGTCCGATGTCGACGGGCTCTACGATCGCGATCCTTCAGAGGAAGGGGCCAGCCTGCTGAGCCGGGTAGAGGGCGTGACGGCTGAAATCCACGAGATGGCCAGCGGCAGCTCATCCTCGGGTATGGGCTCGGGCGGCATGACCTCCAAGCTGCAGGCGGCGGAAATTGCGGAAAGGGCGGGTATTGCACTCGCCATCCTCAACGGCAAGCATGAGCGGCCGCTTGCGCGGGCGATGGAACGGGAGACAGGAACACTGTTCCTCCCGCGCCGCAACGATGGTGCGCTCAAGTCCTGGCTCGGTGGCCGCCAACGCATGGCGGGCGTTATCGTGGTCGATGCCGGCTGTGCCAAGGCGCTGGCCAAGGGAGGCAGCCTGCTGGCGACCGGAATTATCGATGTCGAGGGCGAGTTCGCCCGTGGTGCGGCAGTGGGTGTGCGCGATGCACAGGGCAAGCCGCTGGCGCAGGGGCTGGTCGAGTATGGCTCTGCGGAGATTACCCGCATCAAGGGACGCCGCAGTGAAGAGCTGGAGGGCCTGCTCGGCTATGCTCCGCGTTCGGCGGTGATCCATCGCGACCAGTTGGTGCTGCTGTGACTATTGCGGTTACCGGCGGTACAGGCTTTGTCGGGCAGGCGGTACTCGACGAGGCAGGTCGACGCGGGCTTGCCATCAAGGCCCTGACCCGCCGCGACCAGGCACAGCGCGAGGGCGTGGAATGGGTTCGCGGCGATCTGCATGATGCCGGTGCCTTGCGGGAACTCGCCAAGGGAGCTGGCACCATCCTGCATATCGCCGGCGTCATCAATGCGCCCGATGCGGCCGGCTTTAAACACGGCAATGTGGAGGGAACGCGCAATGTCGTCGGCGCGGCGGTGACGGAAGACGTTAGCCGTTTGGTCTGCGTATCCTCGCTCTCTGCCCGTGAGCCGCAACTATCCGACTATGGGCGGTCCAAGCTTGAAGGCGAGGAAGAAGTCCATGCGAGCGGTCTGGACTGGACCACCATCCGTCCTCCGGCGATCTATGGCCCGCGCGATACCGAGATCTTCGAACTGTTCCGCGCGGCGAGATGGGGCATTGTCCCTGTTCCTCCCGCCGGTTCTGCGTCGATGATCCATGTCGATGACCTGGCGCGCCTGCTGCTCGATTGTGCGAGTGCTGCAGAGGGGAGCGCGTGGTCTGGCAGGATTTTCGAGCCCGATGATGCGCGCGAAGGCGGCTGGCCGCATCATGAGATCGCCAAAGCCATCGGCATGGCAATGGGCAGGCAGGTCTGGGCGCCCGCTATGCCCGCGCTCCTGCTCAAGTCCGCAGCGCAGCTCGACAGGCTGTTTCGGGGAGACCGCGCCAAGCTGACCCCCGATCGCGCCAGTTACATGGTTCATCCTGATTGGGTTGCGAGTAGCGAGAGAAGAGTTCCTTCGGAACTCTGGAAGCCTCAGATCGATACGATCGAGGGGTTGGCCGATACCGCGCGCTGGTATGCTGCGAAGGGCTGGTTGCAGGCCAATCGGTGAAAAGAGCTGTCGGAAAGCTTTACGGATTCTTTTTGGTCGGCAATTATGCTGCTATGTTTGGCAATCGGGTTGTGCCGGAGAGGACATGGAAATGGTCCGGCGGCACCAATTGGAGGGGGTACTATGTCGAGAAAAGCCAGTCGGGTTTCGCGCCGTTCGTTTGTTGCACTGGTCACGGGGGCCGCGGCCACATCCGTGATGGCATCACCAGCCAAAGCCCAGCAAACCGGGCGAACCGACAGCGATCCGAATGATTCCTCCGGCTATGGCCGCACGAGCCAGACCGATTCTGACCCCAATGACAGCTCGGGCAAGGGCCGTACCGGAACGACCGATTCCGATTCGAACGATCGTTCGGGTTATGGTCGCGGCTCCGGCCGTACCGACAGCGATCCCAATGATGGTGTGGGCCGCGGACGGGGCGGTTCCGGTGTGACGGATTCGGATACGGGCAGCAATCGGGACGCTTCCGGGCGCGGCCGCGGGGAAGGCACCGGCACGACCGACAGCGATTCCAATGATCGTGCAGGCTATGGCCGTTCGGGCCTCACCGATTCCGACGATGCCGACAAGGCGAGCTATGGTCGCGGTCGCGGCACGGCCTGATTGCGTCGCGGCCTGCTGGCCGCCCGCCCTGATTTGCGAGGGATTCCATGGCAAGGCCTACCGGCGCAGATGGCGGTGCGAAAGTCGGCCCGCTGGCCGAACTGATTGCTCCGCTCTCGGTAGAGGATTTCTTCGAGAGCTATTACGAAAGAGCCTTCTACCGCACACCCGCGCCGGTGGCTGCGGTGCGCGACCTGTTGAGCATCGACCGGATTGATGAGATTCTCTCGGACTCCGAACTGCCGCCATCTTCGCTGACCATGGCGAAATCGGGTTCGTCCTTGTCGCCCGATGCCTATCTTCATGGCAATGGCGTGATCGATCGCGGCGCGGTGCTCGACAATTTTCGCGATGGTGCCACCATCGTGTTGCCGCAGCTGCATTATGCCGATGGCAGGCTGTACAGTTTCTGCCTGGCGCTGGAACGCGAATTTGGCGCGCGCATCCAGACCAATATCTACCTCACGCCCAGCAATGCGCACGGGTTTGGCGTGCATTATGACGACCACGACGTCTTCGTTCTGCAGGTGTCGGGCCGCAAGAAATGGGAGATCTATGGCCAGCGTGACGGCCTGCCCTATCGCGGCGAGAATTTCCGCAAGGACCATGACGATCCGGGTGAGCTGCGCGAGACATTTGTGCTCGGGTCTGGCGATTGCCTCTATGTTCCCCGCGGTCTGGCGCATCGCGCGCTGACCGAAGGGGATGAGGCGAGCCTGCATATCACTGTGGGCATTCTGGTGCAGAGCTGGGCCGAATTCATGCTAGAGGCAGTAGCCGAGGTCAGCCTGCGCCTTCCCGAAATGCGCCATTCGCTGCCGCGTACGCTGTTCTTCGATCCAGCCAAACGGGACGAGAATGAAGCGATCTTCCGCCGGTTGATGGATGAAGTGCAGAAGAATGCGAGCTTCGCTGCTACGTTGAGCGCATTCGGCAGCAATTTCGTGATCGGTCAGGGACCGCGGCTGCGCGGGGCGCTGAATGCCCTGATCGACGGGATTGACGATGACGAGCGGCTGAAAGTCCGTGACAACATCCTCTATGCGATCGAGAGGGAGGGCGAGGAACCGCAGCTGACCATCGCCGGGTCCGCCATGCCATTGGCGGTCGATCTGGCACCGCAATTGCGCGATCGCCTGTTGGCTGGCGAACTCGCAATTTCCGACTTCGATGTCGAGGATGCAGAGGATTTGCGCGATACGGTGGAGACGCTGGTCGCCTATGGCCTTCTGCAGCGCGCCTGAGTCCAACCATTCACCCAAAGAAAAAGCCCGGCCGAATGAACGGCCGGGCTG
The DNA here is from genome assembly GCA_024642335.1 of Erythrobacter sp. Classification (GTDB taxonomy): domain Bacteria; phylum Pseudomonadota; class Alphaproteobacteria; order Sphingomonadales; family Sphingomonadaceae; genus Alteraurantiacibacter. Next base: position 76,549 of record JAHEBH010000002.1, on the reverse strand, counting down.
GAAAGTTTGGGAGAGGATGCCTGAAAGGCCCCTTCCATATGCGGTGGGATTGCGTTCTACTCAAACGCAATAATTGCATCAGCCGTTGCGCTTTGTGCAACAAACGTAAGGGAGTGTTGAACAGCGGGTCCCGAGCGTCAGAAAACCGGTTCGTAGCCGGGCGGTAGATCGCCATCATCACCGCTTTGCGGGTCGTTGGGAGAATGGATGCCGCATTCGGTCTTGTCCCAACCACGCCAGCGGCCCGCGCGCGGGTCTTCGCCCGGCTTGACAGTGCTGGTGCAGGGCGCGCAGCCAACCGAGAGATAGCCCTGCGCCTCCAGCGGGTGGCGCGGCAGGTCGTGCTCCTCGAAATGGGCCTCCAGATCTTCCTTGCCCCAATCGCCCAGCGGGTTGATCTTGAGGCGACCTTCCTCGATCTCGAAACGCGGCAGGTTCTCGCGCGTGACGGACTGGAAGGCCTTGCGGCCCGAAATCCAGGCGTCGAGCCCCTGCTTGGCGCGGGCGAGTGGCTGCACCTTGCGGATCTCGCAGCATCCATCGGGGTCCCAGCTCCAGCGCAATCCGTTGTCGTCCTTGGCCTTGAGAAGTTCGGGATCGGGCTGGACGACCGAGGAATTCTGCAGGCCCAGTCGGCTAATCAGGGTCTCGCGATATTCCAGCGTCTCCGGGAACATCTTCAGCGTATCGACGAAGACCACAGGCGTGGTGGAATCAGCCTGCGCCACCAGATGCAATAGCACGGCACTCTCGGTGCCAAAGCTGGAGACAACTGCGACGCGCCCGAGTGAGCCCTCGGCAAACAGCTCGGCCAGCATTGTTGCTGCATCCACGCCTGTAAAGCGCGCGTTGAGGCGATCGGCATCGGCCTGCGTAAATGCAGGTGAGGAATCGATCACATCGCGCTGGCGGGGAAGGGGGTCGGCTTCAGCCATGCCGCAACTTCCAGATCGGCGCTCGCCCGTCGACTGTCGGCTGGTAGACTTGCGGCCAGCGAGACAGCGCCGCTTCAACGTCAGCCTCGTTCAGCTTCTTGTCGGGAGCGAAGCCATCGAAGCCGCAGCGCCGCATATAGGCGATCTGGTCCACCAGAACCTCGCCCACCGCGCGCAACTCGCCCGTGAAGCCCGCCTCGCGCAGGATGCGGGCAGCGGAATAGCCGCGACCATCGCCGAAGACCGGGAAGTTCACTTCGACCAGCGAGAGGCGGTCGAGGTAGGGCAACAGGTCGCGCGCATCATCGCCAGGTTCGATGCGCACGGCAGAAGCGTTTGTCTGGTCCCTGAAGGAATCGACCGTCACTGCGGGGACAGAGATTGCCTCGTCGTCGCGGAAGCGGAACTGTACCTCGTCAGGGCTTGTCCAGTCCCCGGTGTTGTCTTGGTCAGCCATATAGCGCCTCCTTGAAGGGATCCATTCCGATGCGGCGATAGGTATCGAGGAAGCGCTCGCCATCCTCGCGATTGGCAAGATAGACATCGGTTGCTTTTTCAACCGCATCAACGATGCCGTCCTCGTCAAAGCCGGGGCCGGTGATCTTGCCGAGCGAGGTATCCTCCGCCTCCGATCCGCCGAGCAGGAGCTGGTAGTTCTCCTTGCCCTTGCGGTCGACGCCAAGGATGCCGATGTGGCCGGCGTGGTGATGCCCGCAGGCGTTGATGCAGCCCGAGATCTTCAGCTTGAGCTGGCCCAGTTCCTCTGCCTTGCCATTGGCGGCAAAACGCTCGGAAATCCTCTGCGCGACAGGGATCGAGCGGGCATTGGCGAGACTGCAGTAATCGAGGCCGGGGCAGGCGATGATGTCGTCGATCCTGTCCAGATTGGCGGCGCCAAGTCCGGCCGCGTCAAGCTTGCTCCACAGCTCGTGCAGGCGGCCGATCTCGACATGCGGCAGCACGATATTCTGCGCATGGGTGACGCGGCATTCGTCGAAACTGTATTCCCTGGCCACCGCGGCCATCAGGCGGATCTGGTCTGCAGATGCATCGCCGGGGATGCCGCCGGTGGGCTTGAGGCTGATGGTGGCCGAAATATAACCCGGCACCTTGTGCGCATGCGTATTGCGGTCCACCCACAGGGCGAATTCGGGATCGCTGCGGTCGATCTCTTTGGGTAGACCTGTCTTGAAGGCGGGATCGGCGAAATAGCTCTTGATCCGCTCCAGTTCGGCCAGCGGGGGCTCGATGCCCTGGTCCAGCAGGTGGGCGAATTCCTCTTCCACCTGGCGGGCATATTCATCCGCGCCCAGCTCATGCACCAGGATCTTGATACGCGCCTTGTACTTGTTGTCGCGCCGTCCATATCGGTTATAAACGCGTAAACATGCTTCCGAATAGGTTATAAGTTGATCGAGCGGCACAAAGTCGCGGATGCACGGGGCGACCATCGGGGTGCGGCCCATGCCGCCGCCGACATAGAAGGCTGCGCCCAGTTCGCCGGCATCGTTCCTGACGATCTGGATGCCGATATCGTGCAGGCGCATGGCCGCGCGATCGGAATCGCTGGCGATCACCGCAATCTTGAACTTACGCGGCAAGTAGCTGAATTCCGGGTGGAAGCTGGACCACTGGCGCAGGATTTCCGCATAGGGGCGCGGATCGACCAGCTCGTCGGCCGCAGCGCCGGCATAATGGTCCGAGCTGATGTTGCGGATGCAGTTGCCGCTGGTCTGGATGGCATGCATTTCCACCTTGGCGAGATCGGCCAGCAGGTCCGGCGCCTCTTCCAGCTTGATCCAGTTGTACTGGATGTTCTGGCGCGTGGTGAAGTGGCCATAGCCGCGGTCATACTTGTCCGCGATGTCGCCCAGTGCATGCATCTGTTCCGAATTGAGCGTACCATAGGGCACCGCAACTCGCAGCATATAAGCGTGCAATTGCAGATAGAGCCCGTTCATCAGCCGCAGCGGGCGGAACTGATCTTCGGGCAGCGAGCCTTCCAGGCGACGACGCGTCTGGTCGCGGAATTCCTCCACGCGGGCATCGACCATCGCCTGATCGTATTGGTCATACTTGTACATGTCAGATCACCCAGTTGAGCGCTTCGGGTTCGGCGGGCTTGAGCGTGAGGTCAGGTCGTACGGTGGGCCCCAAGGCGCGCACGCGATCCTTGATATGCGCGGGGCGAACCTTGCCATTCGCATCAAGCTCTGCATCGATGGCATAGGGCACGTTGACGCGGCGGGCAGCTTCTTCGCGGCCCATGATCTCGTCCGCCTTCTCACCCACATCCACGGCGTCCTCGACATGGATCGACCAGTCCCGGCCAGTCCACCACGTGACGGCGCCTGATCTCAGATCGTTTCCGGTCAGGATTTTCACAGTTCTTCCACTCCGATTGCATGCGTCGCAGCCTGCGCGACAATATCTGCCGTCACCTCACCAATGACGATGAGGGCGGGGCTTTTGACTTTCTCGCTTTCGACCAGATCGGGCAGGGCCGCGAGCGGGCCGCGCAATACGCGCATTTCCGGCCGTGCGGCATTTTCTATGACTGCCAGGGGCATGTCGGGCGCCAGCCCGTCCGCCATCAGCTTTTCGGCAATCTGCGGCGCGGTCTTCACGCCCATGTAGATCACCAGCGTGCGGCCCTTGCCGGCAAGCCCGGCCCAATCCTGTTCGGACAGGCCCTTGCACTGGCCAGCAACGAAACTGACGACACTGGCATGGTCGCGATGGGTAAGCGGGATCTGTGCGGCGGCGGCCGCGCCATTGGCGGCGCTGATGCCGGGCACGACCTCTACATTGACGCCTGCGGCGCGGGCTGTCTCGGCCTCTTCGCCGCCGCGCCCGAAAATAAAGGGATCGCCGCCCTTGAGGCGGACCACGTCATGCCCCTTCAGTGCCTCGCGAACAAGCAAGGCGTTGATCTCTTCCTGCGGCAAAGTGTGCCGGGCGCGGGTCTTGGCGACGGAGACGAGCTTTGCATCGGGAAGCGCCATGTCGAGGACGGCCGGATCGACCAGCCCGTCATGCACGATCAGGTGCGCAGACGATATCAGCCGCGCCGCACGCAGCGTGAGCAGGTCCGGCGAGCCTGGGCCGGCGCCAACAAGATAGATCGTGCCCGATTCCATGCAGGGCACATGGTCCTGTGGCGTCGCGTCCGCCAGCGAGAATGGTTTTGTGGTACCCTAGGTCAGCTTTAGGGCGCTCTATGTCTTTTTGGCTGAACGCTGTTCGATGGCTGCTATCAGCTGTTCCATCTGGGTGCTGTCCCGCAGGTTGATATCTCGCTGCGGGAAAGGGATTTCGATCTTGTTTTCCTTGAACAACTTCCACACGCGTTTGAGAACGTCGGAGCGGATATTGCTGAGGCCTTCCTCCGGATCATCGATCCAGAATCGTATCTCGAAATCCACCGAACTGTCGCCAAATCCCATCAGCAGGATGCGGGGCTCGGGCTTGTTGAGGATGCGCGGCGTATCGATGGCGGCCTGCATCAGCAGCTTTTCCACCAGTTCCAGATCGCTGCCATAGGATACGCCTACCGGTGCTTTTACGCGCACATCGCGTGAACTGTAGGACCAGTTGACCACCTGGTTGATCATCAGGTTCTCGTTCGGGATCAGATATTCGGTCTTGTCGCGTGTCACCACCGATATGGCGCGGATGCCGATCTTGCGGATTTGCCCGAACCCCTCCGCGCCGCTGGCATCGGTAACCGAAATGACGTCGCCTGGCTTGATCGATCTGTCCATCAGCAGGATGATCCCGGCGAGCAGGTTGCCGAAGGTCTTCTGCAGACCGAAACCGATTGCGAGGCCGAAGGCGCCGGAAAAGACGGCCAATGCGGTCAGGTCGATCCCGAGCATATCGATGCCGATCAATATGGCAAAGGCCCAGACGAAGATCGAGAGCAGCTTTTCAGCCAGCAGCCGCTGCGAAGCGTCGAGGCTATCAATCTTCTTGAGAAGGAAATGCGCTACCCTGCTGAATATACGTGCAAAAGCGATGACGCTGAGCACCACCAGCACGACCACGAGAATGCTCCAGACAGAGATCCTTGTATCGCCCATGCTGAAGCCCCAGGAATCGAGCTGCTCGATAATTTTGGCCACCGTCATGCTCTGTTCTGAAACCTTGTCCTTCAACACGTCTGCTCCGGCCAAGGTATCGGCAGGGTCCGGTGGTGGTTTGGACACTGGAAGCGTTGCAGCCGGGTCGACTTCGGGCGTAGCACCATCGGTTCCGTTTTCAACTTCGGCAGGAATGTCTTCGCTTGCTACGCTCATTTGGATCCCATCGCTTCAAATGCCCGGGTGAGGTCCGCGATCAGATCCGCTGGATCCTCCAACCCTATCGACAACCTGATACCCAGTCGGTCGCCACTGTTCCACCCCTGTGGCGGCCATTGTCTGATGTTCCGGGCGCGACCGGGATCGAATGGAATGACCAGGCTTTCAAATCCGCCCCAACTATAGCCGATGCCGAACAGTTCCAGCGCATCGATGAAGCGGGCCCGGGCATCGGGTCCTCCGCCCTTGAGGACGAAGGAGAACAGGCCGCATCCACCTGTAAAATCGCGCGACCAGATTTCGTATCCGTCCGAACCGGGAAGCATGGGACATAGAACATGCGCAACTTCAGGCCGTTGGGAAAGCCACTTGGCAACCTCAAGCGCACTTGAAGTACTCCTTTCGAGCCTCACTGCCATCGTGCGTAGGCCGCGAAGGGCGAGCGAGGCATCGTCGGGCGAGACGACCTGACCCATATATTGCGAGGCACGCCGCAGCTTGGCGTAAAGCTCCCCGCCCGCAGAGGCACTGCCCATCATCAGGTCCGAATGGCCGCCGACATGCTTGGTCAGCGACATCACCGAGATGTCGCATCCGCATTCCAGCGCGGGAAGACCCAGGGCGGTGGCCCAGGTGTTGTCGAGCACGGAAATCGCTCCCTTTTGCTTCGCCATTCCTGCCAGGAAGGGCACGTCGCACACTTCCATCGTCAGGCTGCCCGGGCACTCGATCATCACAGCGCGAGTGTTGGCACAGAAAGCCGCTTCATAGGCGGCGTGGTCCAGCGGATCGAAAGGCCGCGCCTCGATGCCATATTGCCCGAGCATGCCCAGCGCGATGTTGCGCGTGGGTTCATAGGCGTTGTCGGTCACCAGCAGCACATCGCCGGGTGCGAGAATGGCGAGCAGGACATTGGCGATCGCGGCCACCCCGCTGGGATAGAGGATGGTACCGGCTGCACCGGGTTCCAGCTGTGTCAGCGCTTCGGCCAGTGCCCATTGGGTGGGGGCACCGCGGCGACCGTAATAGAAATGCCCGTCCTCGTTCGGGCGGCCACTGGCGAGGTCCTTGCTATCGGCATAGAGATGGGTGCTTGCCCGCCAGACGGGTGGATTGACGACCGCGCCAGTCCATTCCTCGCGCCGTCCTGCCCCGACGACGCGGGTTCCCGGCTTGTGGCCGTCGGAGGTTTTGCCGCCGCTCACCGTGCCTCGCCAACTTCCTTCGGAAGGTCGGGATCGCCGCCCCATTCGCTCCAGCTGCCGTCATAAAGCGCGACATCGGTCTTGCCGATGCGTTCGAGGGCAAAGAGCAGGACCAGCGCGGTCACGCCGCCACCACAGGTGGTTATGACAGGCTTGTCGAGATCGACATTCTGCGCGGCGAATGCTGCGCGGATGCCCGCTTCGTCCTTGAACGTGCCATCCGCATTCAGGACCTGATCGAACACGACATTGCGCGATCCGGGAATATGACCATCGGCAATATTCGGGCGGAAATCGGGAACCTCGCCGGTAAAGCGATCCGCACCCCGAGCATCTACGACTTCGGCCTGCTTGCTGTCGATATTGGTGAGAAGATCGGCTTTGAATCGCTGCGGGGCGGGTCCGGTTGAAGGAGTGTGCTCCACCGCTTCTGCCGCGGTTGCGCCGCTTTCCAGCGGACGTCCCTCGGCGCGCCATTTGCCGAGGCCTCCGTCAAGGATCGCTACACGCTTCATCCCGTGCATGCGCAGGATGAACCAGGCGCGGGCGGAGGTCTTTATATAGGAATCATCATAGATGACCACGCGGGTTACGGGTGTAATGCCCAGCGTTCCCATCCGCGCCGAGAACTGTTCGGCGGTGGGGAGCGTGTTGGGGACCGGACAGCCAGCATCGAAGAAGCTGGCGAGGTTCAGATAAAGCGCGCCGGGAATATGCGCCGCCTCGAATTCTGCAGCGGGATCGCGCTGGGCATCGGGGAGATGCGCCGAAGCATCGATAATGGCGAGGCCTGGAGAGCCGAGATTATCGGCCAGCCATTGTGTGGAGACGAGGTTTTCCATGCGCATGGGGTAGAACATGGGCGCGTGCAGGACAATGCGCTCTCGACAGGTCGAGTATCCTTGTTCTTGCCTAGAGGCTGGCAAGGCGGCATCAGGCTGTCATGACAGACGATAGCTCGCCATCTTCTCCGCTGCATCTGGGGCAGCAAAGCGCACTTCCTGCATCCCCGGCAGAGGCAGTTCTCGATTACGTGCCCAATCCGCGCATGGGATCGCTCTATCTTGTACGGTTTGCCGCACCCGAGTTTACCTCGCTTTGCCCGGTGACCGGCCAGCCCGATTTCGCGCATCTGGTGATCGACTATGCGCCGGGAGATACGATTGTGGAATCGAAGAGCCTCAAGCTGTTTCTCGGCTCCTTCCGCAATCACAACGGGTTTCACGAGGATGTGACCGTGGGGATCGGAGAGAGACTGTTTGCCGAGATGAAGCCGCATTGGCTGCGCATTGGCGGCTACTGGTATCCGCGCGGAGGTATTCCCATCGATGTCTTCTGGCAAAGCGGGACGCCGCCTGTAGGTTTGTGGCTGCCCGACCAGGGCGTCGCCCCTTATCGCGGGCGTGGCTAGGCGCTTGCCTCCAGGTCATCGCTCTGGCTAGGACGCATTCAGACCGGGCCGTCGCCGCCCGCCGAATTTTTTCGAGGTTTTAGGGAGTTATGAATGCGTATTGTGATGATTGGAACTGGGTATGTGGGCCTGGTTTCCGGAGCCTGTTTTGCCGATTTCGGCCATCACGTGACCTGTGTGGACAAGGACAAGTCCAAGATTGACGCGTTGCTTGCGGGCAAGATTCCGATCTTCGAGCCGGGCCTGGATGACTTGGTGGAAAGCAATGTCGCTTCGGGCCGCCTCGATTTCACTCTCGATATCGCCAGCGTGCTTCCGGAGGCGGAGGCGGTCTTCATTGCCGTGGGCACGCCTTCGCGTCGGGGCGATGGCCACGCCGATCTTTCCTATGTCTACGCTGCAGCGGAGGAGATGGCGCCGTTGTTGCGCGACGGGGTGGTGGTGGTCGACAAGTCCACCGTGCCTGTGGGAACGGGTGACGAGGTTGAAGCGATCATCAGACGGACCAACCCCTCGCTGAAATTCTCTGTTGCTTCCAACCCGGAATTCCTGCGCGAAGGTGCGGCCATCGACGATTTCAAACATCCTGATCGCGTGGTGATTGGCGTGAATGACGATCATGCCGAGGCCGTATTGCAGGAGGTATACCGGCCACTGACGCGCAATGACGCGCCGCTCCTGTCGATGAGCCGACGCGCGGCCGAACTGACCAAATATGCCGCCAACGCCTTCCTCGCTACCAAGATCAGCTTCATCAACGAGATCGCCGATCTGTGCGAGAAGGTCGGCGCCGATGTCCGCGATGTGGCCAAGGGGATCGGTACGGACAGCCGTATAGGTGCGCGCTTCCTCCAGCCTGGCCCGGGCTATGGCGGATCATGCTTTCCCAAGGACACGCTGGCCCTGCTCAAGACCGGGCAGGATTACGGAGCTCCGCTGCAGATCGTGGATTCGGTGGTGAAGGTGAACAGCCAGCGAAAGCTGGCGATGGGCCAGAAGATCATCCATGCCATGGGCGGTAACACGCAGGGTATGACGGTCGCCCTGCTGGGCCTGACCTTCAAGGCGAACACAGACGACATGCGCGATTCCCCCGCTATCGATATCGTGAAGGCGCTGCAAGGCGCCGGGATCGCTGTTCGCGCCTACGATCCCGAAGGCATGGAGACCTCCAGGGCGGTGATCGACGGGCTGACCTATTGCGAGAACTCCTACGATGCGATGACGGGCGCGGATGCGGCAGTGATCGTGACCGAATGGGATGCCTTCCGCGCGCTCAACCTCGAGCGCACCAAGGAACTGCTCAAGCGCCCGTTATTGGTCGACCTGCGCAATCTTTACAGCCGCACCGATGTTGAAAAACACGGCCTTCGATATGTGGCGGTGGGGCGATAAGTCGTGCCAGGCAGAGTGTTTGCCTGAAACCTCTCTTTTTGGGATGCCCCGCAAATCGTGATAGTATGCCTCCCGGGTCAAATCGGGGGATTCGACATGCAAAGAACAATTGTGCTGCTCTACGGCATCGTCTGCTATTTCATTGGCGTTATCGGATTGGTCGCGATCATTGCCTCATTGGCGCAAATTTTACCGTTCGGATATCTCTGGGGCGACGGCGATGTGTCGGTCCAGCCGATTGCCTGGAATGTGCTGCTGGTTGCCGTGTGGGGCTTGATCCATTCAGGCATGGCCCGGCCGGGCTTCAAAGCCCTCATCACCAAAGTAATCCCGACCGCTGCGGAGCGGGCGAGCTATGTGCTGGTCTCTGGTATCACCAGCATCGCACTGACGGGTTACTGGATGGCTGTTCCGGGTCAGGTCTGGCTGGTTGAACAGCCAGCGCTCGCCTACCTTCTCTGGGCGCTTTTTGGTTTTGGCTGGGTCTTCCTGCTGGCATCGACATTTGCCATCAACCACTTTGACCTGTTCGGTCTTCGGCAGGTGTATCTGAACTTCAAGAACCAGCCCAATCCACCGCTGCCCTTCGTCAAGCGCGCGATGTACAGCTATATCCGCCACCCGATCCAGACGGGCGTACTGATCGGGGTCTGGGCGACACCTTCGATGACGATGACCCAGATCATCCTCAGCTTGGGCTTCACCGCTTACATCTTCATCGGCCTGCACTATGAAGAGCGTGACCTGATCGCGGAACATGGCGATTCCTATCGCAAATATCGCAATGAAGCGGGAAAGATCCTGCCAAAATTCGGGAAGTAGGCCTGGTGGAGTCTATGGCTAGGGCGATGGTGCCGGCTGCAGGAGTCGAACCCGCGACCTGATGATTACAAATCAACTGCTCTACCAACTGAGCTAAGCCGGCACGTCGCGCAGCCCTTTGGGGCAAGTGATCGGAAAAATCCAGTACCAGTTTTGCGCTTTTCTCGTGCTTCCCAAGAGGCTTGCGATACCGCCACCAGTCACTACGTTGAAACTGTTGGAGGGAAGGCGGAAATGGACGATGATCTTCGTGCCCGGCTGGAATTTGAAGCACGCCGGAAGAGTGTAGGGGCTGGTTACATCCTGTGGTTCCTGCTGGGCTTCCTCGGGGCACACCGTTTCTACCTGGGCAAGACAGGTTCGGGCATTGTCCAGCTGCTGATGTGCCTTTCGATCATCGGCATCATCCCGCTGGCCTTCTGGTGGATCGCCGATGCCTTCCTCATTCCCGGCATGGCGAGGGAGGAAAACCTCAAGGCGATCAAGCAACTGGCCAGCAGTGGCACTGGAGGCGCGAATACGCGCCCGCACCGGATCGAACAAAAGCGTGCCATTGATCCACGGGTCGAGGAAATCCGCGAGATGCGTCGCCGTTGACCGGCTTGGTTAGAGAACGCCGAAGGTCCAGCCTTCCGTCCGCGCTACTTGTGGTGTCATTCCATGTGGTGACCACAGTTCCGCCCGCTGCGCATGGGCGCGCATCCATGCAGCGGTGATCAAGGCATCGGCGGAATGATCGTCAATCGGTCCGGCACTTCCCAGAGGCGGACTGCTGAGCGCGACCAGAGCATCATCAAGTTCCCCCATGTCGCGAATCTTCGCGCGTGAGGTGCTTCGCCCGGCGGCCTTGGCAGCAAGCGCGGTATAGATTTCGACAATCACAGAGCCTGTATGCGGCAGCGGGTCAACCGGCCAGACGGGCACATGCCTGCGCAAGGCATGGAGCAGTCGCATGCCGGTAAGGCTGGATTTGCCCACCTGCGCCGCGCCGACAAGGTTGAAGTTCGAGGTGGGCTTGAGCCCCTGTTCTGCCTGCGCATGTTCGGTCACGCGAAAACGTCCGCGCCCACCGCCGAAATGCTTGCCCTCTCGCCCACCGTGGCGGCGGAAATAGTGCTGTGCCTTGGGATGATCGACAAACGTTCCCGCGGCAAAGTCCTCTTCCTCGGCGCAGATTGTTTCAATCAGTTCCCACAATTGTTCAGCGTTCCAGGGAGTTTCCTGCCAACCTGGAAAGAAGGCCGAGTGGTCCGCGAATGGCAGGGAAATGCCAAGGTCGAAGCCGACCAGGCTGTTGTCCGGAAGCTCATCGCGCAGCACTTCAAAGACTTCCTCACGCGACCAGCCGCTCTTGCGGTCCACCAGAACGGGCGGCCCGCCATCGGCATGGGCCACGGCCATGGCGATACTCTTGTGACGGCTACCCTTCGCCCCCGACCAGTCGATGGCGATAAAGTGCGAGAAGTGCCTAACCACCGCGCTCCCCGCGCAGCTTCTGCCAGTAGTCGAGCCGCTTTTTCACTTCGCGTTCGAAGCCACGTTCGGCTGGTTGGTAGAAGTCTTGCGGCTCCATCTCTTCGGGCCAGTAGTTGTCGCCGGAAAATCCCTCGGCCGCGTCATGGTCGTAGGTGTAGCCCGCGCCATAGCCGACATCCTTCATCAGCTTGGTGGGCGCGTTGACGATATTCATGGGCGGCATCAGGCTGCCTGTTTCCCTGGCGCTTTTCCATGCGGCTTTCTGTGCGGCATAGGCGGCGTTGCTCTTGGGCGCGGTGGCGAGATAGAGGCAGGCCTGCACCAGCGCCAGCTCGCCCTCGGGGCTGCCGAGGAACTGATAGGCATCCTTCGCCGCAACGCATTGGGGCAGCGCTTGCGGGTCGGCGAGGCCGATATCCTCCACCGCCATGCGAATGAGCCTGCGGGCGAGGAACAGCGGTTCTTCTCCCGCCACCAGCATGCGGGCGAGGTAATACAGCGCAGCTTGCGGATCGGACCCGCGCACCGCCTTGTGCAGGGCGGAAATGAGATTGTAGTGCCCCTCGCGATCCTTGTCATAAACGGCGACGCGGCGCTGCAGGAACTGGCCGAGGCCCGATGGGTCGAGCGGTTCTGCGATCTTCGCGGCGTAAAGCGTCTCGGCCTGGTTGAGCAGGAAGCGCCCATCGCCATCCGCGCTGGCGATCAGCGCTTCGCGCGCTTCGGCAGTAAGGGGGAGGGGGCCTTCCAGCTCCTCTGCCCGGACGAGCAATTGGCAGAGGGCTTCAGCGTCGAGTCGGTGCAGGATCAGCACCTGCGCCCGGCTGAGCAGCGCGGCATTGAGCTCGAAGCTGGGATTTTCGGTGGTCGCGCCGACCAACGTCACCGTGCCGCGTTCGACGAAGGGCAGGAAGCCATCCTGCTGCGCGCGGTTGAAGCGGTGGATCTCGTCCACGAACAGCAGCGTGCGCTGGCCCGCCTCGCGCGCCTTTTCCGCGGCCGCAAAAGCCTTCTTCAGGTCGGCCACGCCCGAAAAGACCGCGCTGACGGCCTCGTAACGCATGCCTACGGCATCGGCGAGCAGACGGGCGATACTGGTCTTTCCCGTACCCGGCGGTCCCCACAAGATCATGCTGGACAGGCGGCCCGCCGCAACCATGCGCCCGATCGCGCCCTCGGGGCCGGTCAGGTGCTGCTGTCCGATCACCTCGGTAAGCGAGCGCGGGCGCAAACGGTCAGCGAGAGGGGCATCCTCGGCGGGCGTGTCAGTGTGCTGCTGGACAGGGTCTTCGGGAAAGAGATCGGCCATGCTTTCCAGATAGGCGGAAGAGAAAATTCCTGCGAGCCCTCTTGTATACCGTCATTACTAAGATATATCGTAAAGTATCGATTTAATTCGGAGGTGTTATGCACAACGGATTTGAAAGACGCATGGGCCGCAAGGCCCGCAAACTGGCCAAGTTCGCTGTCATGGGCGCGACTGCGCGCCATTCTGGTGGCCGGGGCGGAGACTTCTTCGGGATTGGCGGCCCTTTCGGGGAGGACTTTCCCTTCGGTCCGGGCGGAAAATTTGGCGGCGGCGGCGGAAGAGGCCGGGCACGCAGTCGGATGTTCGGTTCGGGGGAGTTGCGGCTGGTCCTGCTGAAGCTGCTCGCTGATCAGCCCCGCCACGGTTATGACCTGATCAAGGCGATCGAGGAAATGACCGGCGGTGCCTATGCGCCCAGCCCTGGAACGATCTATCCCACGTTGCAGATGATGCTCGACGAAGGCGTTATTGCCGATCAGCCGGATGACAGTCCGCGCAAGGTCTTCGCCGTCACCGGGGCCGGCAACATTGAACTCGAGGCCGAGGCGGAATCGGTCGCGGCACTGATCGAACGCATTTCAGGCATCGGGGAGGAGCGACGCTCGTCCCCGCATCGGCACATGCATCGTGCGATGGAAAATTTGCGCAACGCCTTGCGCCACCAGCGCTCTGCTGGACTCGACGATGCCAAGGTCGAACAGATTGTGGACCTCATCGACGAGGTTGCGCGCAAGATCGAACGCCTTTGAGTCTGTGGCGTCAGGCTCTGGCTTGGCGTTGGCCGATCAGCCGCAGATAGGCTTCCGCCACGGCTTTGTTGATGGCGTCCCATGCATAATTGCGGCTGCGCAGCTCGCCCGCAGTGCCATGGGTGGTGCGCAGGGAGGCGTCGTTGCGATAGGCGGTGATGGCATCGGCGAAGGCCGGGATATTTCCGGGTTCGACCAGGGTCCCGGTCTGGCCATCGACGACAAGGCTGGTGCTTCCCGTGGCGCGCGCGGCGACCACGGGAATGCCACTGGCCATTGCCTCCAGCGTGACGTTGCCGAAGGTCTCCGTGATCGAGGGATTGAGCAGCAAATCCATGCTGGCGACGGCGCGGCCCAGGTTTTCGCCGCTTTGGAACCCGGCCATGACTGCGCCTGGCAACTGCTGCAGGAAACCTGCCCGCGCTGGCCCTTCGCCCACCACCAGCACCTTGTGTTCCACGCCGCGCTTGCGCAGCTCGGCGATGGTGGCGGCGAAGACATCCAGCCCCTTTTCCATCACCAACCGGCCGAGGAAACCGACGGCAACGTCATTGTCGGCAATGCCCAGCTCGCGGCGCCAGGAGAGATTGCGGCGCGAAGGGTCGAAGACTGTGCGATCGACGCCGCGCGACCAGATGCCGATGTCATCGTTCATGCCCTCTTCGCGCAGGACATCCGCCATGCTCTCGGACGGGGTCACCAGCGCATCGCACTTGCGATAGAGGCTGCGGATCAGCGCCTTGAGTGGCGGTTCCAGGAAGCCCAGATTGTAATAGCGCGGATAGGTATCGAACCGCGTATGGACCGATGCCAGCACGGGGATGTTCCGCGCCCTTGCCCAATTGACTGCGGCGCGAGCGACGAAATCGGGTGAGGAAATGTGCAGTACGTGCGGATTGAAGGCGTTCAGGTCTGCCCTGATCCGGGGCGACAGGATCAGAGGAAACTTGTATTCGCTGCGCCCCGGAATCGCCACCGATGGCAGGCCCACCAGAGTGCCTTGCGGCTCGAAAGCGGGCGTATCATTGACCGGGGAATAGACGCGCACAACCGCGCCCTGCCGCTGCAGGTATTCGACCAGCCGATTGAGCGCCTTGTTCGCCCCGTCCGTGGTCATGTTGTAGTTGCCGCTGAACAGGGCAACCCGCAGATCGGCAATATCCATCACCGCCCCTTAAATCAGCAATCGCGGGATGGCGATAGGGCGCGCGCAAAAACGAAATCGCTTGCAAAGCTCTATTTAGGAAATTAGCTAAATAGCTATGAGTGATGTTTTCGACGCCTTGTCCCATCCGATTCGCCGACAGGTGCTGGAGCTGCTGAAGAGCGGCGGCAAGACCGCTGGCGAGCTGGCCGATCATTTCCCGGTCTCCAAGCCGACCATGTCAGGCCACTTTGCCAAGCTCAAGGCGGCGGGACTCATCCTGGGTGAAAACAGGGCCGGAACCATCACCTACACTTTGAACATGTCCACGCTGCAAGAGGCCGTGATGGGTTTCATGGGACGCATGGGCGTTAGCCGTGAAGACGCGAAGGAAGGAGAGTAAGGATGAATACGAGGTTTCTTCTGGTTCTGTCGCTGCTGGTCGTCGCGGCCCTGGCCGGTTTTGGCCTTTGGCTTGCGTCCGCTCTGCCAGAGGGCGCGCAATTGCCGATCCATTTCAACGGCGCTGGCGAGCCGGACCGCTTTACCGATGCCCTGCCAGCGTTGATGGTCGCGCCTGGCGTGCTGTTCTTGGTCTCTCTGCTGTTGGCGGTGATCCCATCGCTCGAGCCGCTTCAGGACAGGCTCGAAGGTTCAGCCCCGCTGATGCGCGTGGTGTGGTTGGGGATGATTGCGATCATGATCTTCGTGCAGACATCCATTGCCGCGCCGGCAATGGAATGGGACTTGCCCAAGCGCCTGTTCTACCTGCCGCTGGGCCTGTTGCTGATCGCAATGGGCAATATGCTTCCCAAAAGTCGGCCAGGCTTCTTCGTGGGTATCCGCACGCCCTGGACCATTTCCGATACGGATAACTGGATCGCCACGCACCGGCTGGGCGGAAAGTTGATGATGCTTGCGGGCTTCGTGGTGGCGGCCAATACCTTTCTGCCAACGGGGCCGGGGCTTGCCACCGGGCTGGTGCTTGGCCCGATCCTGATCGCCGCGATCATCCCGCTGATCTATAGCTGGTGGTTCTGGCGGCAGAAGCAGCGTGCTGCCTGATCGGCCTGATCCTAGGTCCAGGTGCGGGTCCGCAAGGCCTGGATCATGTCGCTTTCGAACGAGAGCGGGTCCATCGCACCCTTGATGAGCTGATCCTTTGTCAGGGTGAGCGCGGCATGTCCCTCCGCCATGACGAGACCAGCGTCGCAACAGGTCGTCAGCGTCGGGATGTCGTGCAGTGCTGTGACCAGCGTCAGTCCTTTGTCCACCCTTGCACGAAGGACATGCCTGATATCGAAGGCCGCAACCGGATCCAGCCAGTTGAAGGGTTCGTCCAGGATCACGATCTCGCGACCGCCAGCGAAAGCCAGGGCAATGGCGACTCTTTGCCGCATTCCCGAGGAGCAATCGCCTATCCACCGGTCAAGCAGGCCCGGAATGGCCATGGCATCGCCCAGGCCTTCGATATTGCCGATTGCCGTGTCGAGATCGCCACCGACCAGCGCCAGCGCCTCGCGGACGCGCATCATTTCCGGCAGGCTTTCGATGGGGGGCGCGAAACCCATTTGCGCTGCCCTTGCAGCCCGCCGACCGGCGAGTTCCGCCCCCAGCAACCGGCAAGTACCACGTGCGATCGGCAGCCTTCCCGCCAGCGCCCGCAGCAGCGTGGTCTTGCCCGATCCGTTTGCTCCCATCAATCCGAACCATGTCCCTTGGTCGATTGCGAGGGAGAGCGAATGGACCACCATATCGGTGCCCCGCCGGACGCAGACATCATCAAGGGCGATCGCTTCCGTCATGCGATCCGCCAAGTGGAGTTCGAAGCCATGCCCCACAGGCGGACGACAGGCACGGCAAAGACAACGGGTGCCAGAAGCGGTACCGCAATCCCGGCAAGTATGACGGCGATCAGGAGGATGCTGGCGGTGAAATCGGCCAGTCGCTTTGGATAAAGTCGATAGCACAGCAGCCGCACAATCATGACCAGCAGGACCACAATGACGAGTCCGCCTGCGAAAGCAGCGGTTACAAGATCTGTCGTCATGGCATAGACGGGAACGATGGTGCCCCCGAACACGACCAGCGCCCGCGCGTGTTTCCGGATGGCCTGCCATGGGGAGAACCCGGATTGGGCCAAGAAGCGCATCGATCCTGCGTCCAGGCTGGCGAGGGCGAGGGCCGGAATGCATGGAAGGAGAAGGGCAAGCGCCATGCTCGCCTCCTTGGCAAGCAGAGCGCTGCCGGCCGCCGCCGAGAGGGCGACTGCAAGGCCAAGAAGCAGTCCGCTGCGCCAGTCTCCGGCAAGACGGAGCAGGGCGCGCGACAACGCATTGTAATTCCCCCCGGATGAACTGGCGCTCAGAACAATAAGGAGCAGACCCCTCGCGGCAATGCCAGCCCCTGCTGCCGCAAGGAAATAGCCAAGACCCGAAGGGTGAACCAGACCGGCCAGGCCGGCAGCAAGGATGACCGCCATTGCCAGCAAGATGGCAAAAGGGGCGAGGGCGGAGCGAACGGCAAGCGCCTCTTCGGCCAGCATGCCCAGGGTCTGATGGTACTGCACCCTCTCTGCCAGCAAGTGTGTGGCGCTCAGACCGACAGCGAAACCGAACAGCGCGATAACAAAACCGGCCTGGTCGGCTGGAACTTCCGCGAACCAGGACCGTGCCGCCAGCAACAATATGGGGACCGCAACAAGCAGCGTCAGCAGGTTTGACCAACCCGAGAAAGCACCCCGCGCGTCGTTGAAGATCAGCAGCAGTTCATGGCGCATGATTCTGGTCATTCGCCATGAAAAACAGGATGTTTGGCGCCGCGCAAGCGCAATTATGACGCGCGAGGGCTAGCTTGAGTTGCTCTGCAGATCAGGCAGCTTCGGCCTTGCGCTTGTGGCGCTTGCGCTCATGCGGATCGAGGTAGACCTTGCGCAGGCGGATAGACTGCGGGGTGACCTCCACCATCTCGTCATCGTCAATATAGGCGATGGCCTGTTCCAGCGTCATCTGGCGCGGTGGAGTCAGGCGGATGGCATCGTCCTTGCCGCTGGAGCGGAAGTTGGTCAGCTGCTTGGACTTCATCGGGTTGACCTCAAGATCATCGGGCTTGGCGTTCTCGCCGATGATCATGCCTTCATAGAGCTTGGTGCCGCTGCCGATGAACAGCACGCCGCGTTCTTCCAGCATGTTGAGCGAATAGGCCACCGCGTCGCCCGCTTCCATGGAGATCAGCACGCCGTTGATGCGGCCTTCGATGCGGCCCTTGTAGGGGCCATACTTCTCGAA
This sequence comes from Erythrobacter sp., assembly GCA_024642335.1. Taxonomy (GTDB): domain Bacteria; phylum Pseudomonadota; class Alphaproteobacteria; order Sphingomonadales; family Sphingomonadaceae; genus Alteraurantiacibacter. Next base: position 58,515 of record JAHEBH010000002.1, on the reverse strand, counting down.
CAGGCGGTTCATGATGCCCGTGCCGCGCGTGTCGGACAGGAATTCGCCATGATAGCCGATCAGGCCGCGCGAGGGGGCGGAGAAGGTGATGCGCGTCTTGCCGCCGCCGCTGGGGCGCATGTCGGTCAGCTCGGCCTTGCGCTGCGCCATCTTCTCGACGACCGTGCCCGAGTGCTCGTCATCCACGTCGATCACCACGGTCTCATAGGGCTCGGTGCGGTTGCCCGCCTCGTCGGTGCGGAAGATCACCTTCGGGCGGCTGATGCCCAGTTCGAAGCCTTCGCGGCGCATGGTTTCGATCAGCACGCCCAGCTGCAGTTCGCCGCGCCCGGCGACCTCGAAACTGTCCTTGTCCTCGCTTTCGGTGACCTTGATGGCGACGTTCGATTCGGCTTCGCGCTCCAGTCGGTCACGGATCATGCGGCTTGTCACCTTGCTGCCCTCGCGGCCCGCCAGCGGGCTGTCGTTGACGGCAAAGCGCATCGACAGCGTCGGCGGATCGATCGGCTGGGCCTGCAGCGGCTCGGTGACCGAAGGATTGGCTATGGTATTGGACACCGTGGCCGTGGTCAGTCCCGCAATGGAAATGATGTCTCCCGCCCTGGCTTCATCGACCGGCACGCGCTCGAGTCCGCGGAATGCCATCAGCTTGGAAGCGCGGCCCGTTTCCACCACCTTGCCCGAGGCATCGAGTGCGTGGATCGGGTCATTGACCTTGATCGAGCCGGAAAACACCAGGCCGGTCAGGATGCGGCCGAGGAAATTGTCGCGATCAAGCAGGGTGACGAGGAATTTGAACGGGCCATCCTCATCCGCGCTGGGGGCCGGCACATGGTCCACGATCTTCTGGAACAACGGATTCAGTGTGCCTTCGCGCAGGGACGGGTCTTCATTGGCATAGCCATTGCGGCCCGAGGCATAGAGCACAGGGAAATCGAGCTGCTCGTCATTGGCATCGAGGCTGACGAACAGGTCGAACACCTCGTCCAGCACCTCCTGGATGCGTTCGTCAGGGCGATCGACCTTGTTGACCACCACGATCGGCCTGAGGCCCAGCGACAGCGCCTTTCCGGTCACGAACTTGGTCTGCGGCATGGCACCTTCGGAACTGTCAACCAGCAGGATCACCCCATCGACCATTGAGAGGATGCGTTCCACCTCACCGCCGAAGTCGGCGTGGCCGGGTGTGTCGACAATATTGATTCGCGTGCCGTTCCATTCCACGCTGGTGCACTTCGCCAGGATGGTGATCCCGCGTTCCTTTTCCAGATCGTTGGAATCCATCGCGCGTTCTTCCACCCGCTGGTTGTCGCGGAAGGTGCCGGACTGGCGGAAGAGCTGGTCGACCAGTGTGGTCTTGCCATGATCGACGTGGGCAATGATCGCCACATTGCGGAGGGGCGCGGACATAGGGAAAACCTTGGTTTAGCTTGGTTGGAGGCGAGAGCCTTGCTCCTTCGCCCTGAAATTCCCGCGCCCTCTAGCCGAGGCGGCTGCTGCTCGCAAGCACGAAGGAACCTCGCGGACATTGCTCCTGCCCGAAAGGCCATGTGGCCGATTTGTTACAGGTCCAGTTTCAAATGCAACCGAGTTATCATCTAAATGATTGCGTCCCCTAGGTTCAAGGGACTATTCAATGGTTTCGGATGCAACATTATGACCGAAATACGGCAAGTTGCGGCCGGTGGGAGAGATGGAGAGATATATGAAAATTCGCAGCTTGGGTTCCGTTAACCTTGCCCGCGTGTTTCTGTGTGGCGTTGCATCTGTTGCGTTGACTTTGCCGTTCGCTGCCCAGGCGCAGGATGCCGGGACTGCTGAGGATGAGGATGAGGCATTCGGCAATGAGATCATCGTCACCGCCACCAAACGTGAAGCGACATTGCAGGAGATACCGGTCGCCGTCTCAGTTGCTACTGCAGAGACCCTGGCGCGTGAGGAAATCCGCGACCTGAAAGACCTGCAGACTATCGTCCCCTCGCTGCGCGTCACGCAGCTGCAAAGCTCGGCCAATACCAACTTCATCATTCGCGGCTTCGGCAACGGTGCGAACAACGCCGGTATCGAACCTTCGGTCGGCGTCTTTGTCGATGGTGTCTATCGTTCCCGAACAGCGGCGCAGATCAACGACATACCCAATGTCAGCCGTATCGAAGTCCTGCGCGGGCCGCAGTCGACCCTGTTCGGCAAGAATGCTTCGGCCGGCGTTATCTCCCTGGTCACCAGCGCGCCATCCTTTACGCCCGAAGGCTCGGCCGAATTCTCCTATGGCAATCTCGATGCGCTGGTGGCGCGCGGGTATGTCAGCGGCCCGGTATCGGAAGACGTGGCGCTGAGCCTTGCCGGGGGCTTTTCTTCCCGTGATGGCTACAATGTCGATCCCGCGTCCAATTCTCGCACGAATGAGCGGGATCGCTGGTTCGTTCGCGGCCAGGCCCTGTATGACAACGGCGACAATTTCACTGCACGCCTCATCGCCGACTATGACAGCATCGACGAAAATTGCTGCGGCGTCGTCAATGTACGGCAGTCACCCGCTACTCTGGCAATCTTCGCGCTGGGCGGCATGGTCAATGACGCAGACGACCCCTATGGCGGCTTGGTCTACAACAATTTCCCCTCGACAAACGAGATCGAGAATTACGGCGTTTCCGGCCAGTTCGACCTGGACCTGAACGACGTCACGTTGACATCCATCACCGCCTATCGAGAAACCGATGCAGCCTATGCGCAGGACGTCGATTTCACCTCGCTCGATCTGCTGGGCCGCTTCCAGGACCAGAAGCTGGAAACCTTCACGCAGGAATTCCGTGTCTCGGGTCAATGGGGCCCCGTGACTGCGCTGGGCGGGCTGTTCTATTTCGACGAAAAGATCGACGAGTTCCAGGACATCGTGATCGGCAACAGCTTCCGCAGCTATGCCGACCTGAGCGCGGGCGGCAACGGTTCCGGCAGCACCGTGCAATTTATCGAACAGACGATAGGTGCGCTTTACGGCGATCCCACGCAGTATATCGGTCAGTTTGCAGCTGCCGGCCTTGCAGAAACGGGCACCTTCCAGCTTTCCAACGATGCGCTTTCTATCTTCGGACAGGTAGACATCGAACTGTCCGACCGCCTGGTACTGACGCTTGGCGGCAACTACACGATGGACAAGAAGCGCGCCGTGACTGACTACGAGGCGTCGGATGTCTTCTCTTCCATTGACCTGTACGATGCCGGCAATCGTGCCATTTACGCAACGGGTGTTTCGACCACGGTTGGCAATCTGCTGATGCTCGGGCGTCCAGCCACTCCGGCGGAAGTCGGCGCTTTTGCCGCGAATAATCCGGCCGCATTCCAGCTTGTTTCTGCTGGCGCACAAGCCTTTGCCGATGCCAATGATGCTGATCCCAACGTCAATCCGTTCCTGGTCGGACTGCCGCTGCAGCTTTTCCCGCCCTTCATCAACATTCCCAATTCGGTGGAAGACGGCAAGACCGATGATGATGACTTCGCCTACACCATCCGGCTGGCCTATGACGTGAACCCGGACCTGAATCTCTATGCGAGCTATGCGACAGGTTTCAAGGCGAGTTCCTTCAACCTTGGTCGTGACAGCCGGCCTCTGGCTTCGGACGCAGCTGCGCTGGAGTCGGCAGGCCTGCTTGTCAACAACCTGGAATACGGCAGCCGGTTTGCCGGACCGGAAACATCCGAAGTCATCGAGTTTGGCCTCAAGGGCAATTGGGATGTCATTTCAGCCAATCTGACGGTATTCCGTCAGGATATCAATGGCTTCCAGTCCAACATTTTTACTGGCACCGGCTTCCTGCTGGCCAATGCGGGCAAGCAGCGTACCTATGGTGTTGAACTGGAAACGCTCGCCAATCCGATCGATCCGCTTACCCTGAACTTTGCTGTGACCTGGCTTGATCCGGAGTATGTCAGTTTCGAACAGTCGACCGTGGGCGACCTGTCGGGCACCACGCCTGCAGGAATTCCGGAATGGACCGTGGTCATGGGGGCACAATGGGAGCAGGACCTGGGCAACGGCGACTTGCTCACGGCGCGCACGACGTACCATTTCGAATCCGATGTCGCCGTGCTCGAAGGCCTGCCGGGCTTCCTCGATGGCGGGCAGGCTGCAGCGATCGCTGCCGCAGCGCCATACCGTCGCCAGGTTGACGAACTTTCCGCATCGCTGACCTATAGCTTCATCGATCTCGATCTCGATATCTCGGTCTGGGGACGCAACCTGCTCAACGATCGCTACATGTTGTCGCTGTTCGACTCACCCGGCCAGCCGAAATCGATTTCGACCTATCCCAACCAGCCGCGCACCTATGGAGCAACGATCCGCAAGCGGTTCTGAGACTGAACTTCAATATGTACTTGGGAAAGGGGGCTTCGCGGCCCCCTTTTATTTTTGTGTTCCCGGTTTTGCACAGCCCGATTTGCTTCGTTGAACAAATTGTAGTCTTCTCGGGCGCGTTCAATTTCAGGAGGGGTTATATGGAATATTTTGGCGGTTTCTGGCGCAGGGTGGGGGCCTATCTGATCGACGTGATCCTGCTGGGGATCGCGATCAATGTGGTTAGTTCGGTCTTTGGCTTTGGCACCACAGTTTCCGAATTTGGAGATATGTCGGCATCCTATTCCTACACGGCAAACGACGCAGGAAGTGGTGCAATCGGCCTGCTTATGGGCATCGCCTATTTTGCCGGGCTGGAGAGTTCTTCCATGCAGGCCACGCTGGGCAAGAAGGCGCTGGGCATGGTGGTGACGGACCTTTCCGGCAACCGGATCAGTTTTCTGCGGGCAATGGGTCGCTATTTCGCCAAGATCATTTCGGGTGTCATCCTGTGTATCGGCTACATCATGGTGGCCTTTACCGAGCGTAGGCAGGGGCTGCATGACATGATCGCCGGTACGCTGGTGCATGTTGGACCGCCAGCCGGCAATCACGCTGCAACATTCGAATAAATACAGGTTTCGTGGTTGGAAGGGCGATCGGAGTCAGCGCTCTGGCCGCCCCATTCTTGTCAGAGAGACCGCAATGTCTGGGCCGGCTTGGCGCGCAGAACCGGTAGGGAGGCGGCGAAGGCGAAGACCAGCACCAGGCCGATTCCTGCACCCAGCACGGCGAAAATCTCCGTCCAGTCGGGCAGCCATTCGAACTCAAACAGCTGCGTGATGATCAGCCAGGAAATGCCGATCCCCAGCGCCAGTGCCACGCCCGCCAGCAGCACGGCCAGCAGGCCGAATTCGGCAAACTGCAGGCCCAGCAGTTGCCCGCGGCTGGCACCCAATACACGCAGGATCACCGTGTCATAAATGCGCGCCGCACGTGCCGCCGCGATGGCGCCCAGCAGAACTGCAATGCCCGCCAGCACCGCCACCGATGCCGCCGCGAGAATGGCCAGCGCCACCTGGTCGAGGATATTGCGCGCTTCGCTCAGTATCGGGCCTACCTCTATCACGGAACTGGAAGGAAAGGCGCGCGCCAGATCGCGCAGCAAGGTGCCGGGCTCGGACCCGCTGGGGAAAGCCACCGTGGCGGCGACATTGTGAGGCGCATCGGCCAGTGTATTGGGCGAGAAGACGAAGACATAGTTGAAGCCCAGACTTTCCCAGTCGAGCCGCCGGAAATTAGCGATGCGCGCAGTCTTCTGCACACCCAGGAGATTGACCGTGATGATATCACCGATCCGCAGGCCTGCCGCGTTGGCAAGCTCTTCATCGATCGAGACCAGCGGTTCCCCGGCATATCCGTCTTCCCACCATTCGCCCCGGGTCAGCACATTACCCTGCGGCACATCGGTGGAATAGGTCAGCCCGCGCTCGCCGCGCAGGCCCCATGCGCCTTCCGGGACTTCCTCCATCTCGGCGACGACACTGGGGTTGTCCTCTGGCCCATAGGCGATCACCGTCCCGCGCAACGTGGGCGTGGCGTTGATCTGCGATCCGGGCGCGGCCTCCTCCACCATTGCGGTGAATTCGTCCACGCGGTCTACTGGCAGGTCGAGCACGAAATAGTCGGGCGCGATGGCGGGAACCGAACGTTCGATATTGCCGTTGAGGCTGGTCTGGACGCCCGCCAGCAACACGAATGCGGCAAGCCCGAAACCGAGTGCCGTCACCAGCGCTCCGGTGGCAGAGCCCGGTCGGTAGAGATTAGCCAGCGCGGCACGCACGATGGGATTGGAGGGGCGAGGGGATTTCATCGCCGCCCAGCGGATCAGCCTGCCCAGCAGCGCGAGCAGGCCGAGCATGACGAGCGCACCGCCCATGAACAATGCCGATAGGCCCGGCGTGGGAGAACCGACGAGCGCGAGCAGCGCAATCCCGGCAAGGCCCACGGCAACAGGCAATGCCGCGTTCCTCCAGCCTTCGGCGACGGGTGAAACGCGCGACCGCATCAGCGCCATGGCGGGAAATTCACGGGCGCGCAGGATTGGCGGCGCGGCAAATATCAGTGCCACCAGCAGGCCGAAGGCAGCAGCACGCATTAGCGCCCCCGGATCGAGTACGAGTGCATTATCCACGGGCAGGAGCGACCCCAGGGCGCCGGCCAGAAGCGGGGTAACCATTATGCCCGCCAACAGGCCTGCTACCGCCCCCAGAACGGCGGCGGACCCGATCTGCAGCGTGTATATGCGGGCTATGTCCTTGCTTGTGGCGCCGAGGATCTTGAGTGTTGCGATGCTGGCGCGGCGGGCATCGAGGTAGGAGGATACGCCCCCGCCGATACCGATTCCGGCGATGACCAGCGCGGCGAGGCCAACCAGAGTCAGGAATTCGCCCATCCGGCTGACGAAGCGTTCTGCGCCCGGAGATGCACGGTCGCGCGTGCGGATATCAAGGCCAGCTTCCGGAAAGGCCTCCGCCACCGCTTCCTCGACCGTGTCGGGATCGAAATTGCCGTCGAAGCGGAGCCGCGTCTTGGTTTCATACATCGCGCCGGGCAGGGTCAGTCCGGCCTGCTCGGGTATTGCGTAAGGCACGATCACCGTCTGGCCGAGCGAGAAGCCTTCACTCAGCCGGTCCGGTTCCTCATCGATGATGCCTGCGACTGTCAGCGGGGTGCGGCCGAGATTGAAACTGTCGCCAACCTGCAGCGACAGGCGGTCCGCCACTCCCTCGGCCACCCATGCATCATCGCCCGTTGGCGCCCCCACGCTGCGCCCGTCGATCAGCGTCAATGCACCATAAAGCGGCCAGTTATTCTGTACGGCCTTCAGTTCGATGGGGGCTGCAGCATCCTCTGTGCTCGCCATGGCCTGCATGCGCAGGCCTTGCGACAGCTCGCCATACTCACCCAGGAAGGCATTCTCCTCCTCGGTCAGGGCGCGCTGATAGACCTCGACCTCGAAATCACCGCCCAGCAGCACCTGCCCTTGCGAATCGAGTTCGCTGCGGATGGCGGAAGTAAGAGAACCGATGGCTGCCAGCGCGCCAACGCCCAGGAACAAGCATACCAGCAGCAATCGCAGACCGCGAAACTGCCGGTGCAGGTCGCGGCGGGCGATGGCCCAGGCCTGTGCCCAGCCCAGCGTGCTCATGCAGCTGTGCTATCGGAAGCGATCAAGCCGTCTGCCAGCGTCACCACCCGATCGCATTTCTCGGCCAGGCTCTTGTCATGGGTAATGATGATCAGCGTCGCCCCGGTCTCCTCGCGGCGACGGAAAAGGACATCCACGATGCTGGTGCCGGTAGAGGCGTCGAGATTGCCGGTCGGCTCGTCGGCAAAGATCAATGGCGGACGCGGGGCGATGGCGCGGGCAATGGCGACGCGTTGCTGTTCACCGCCCGAAAGCTGCGCGGGGTAGTGCGTCAGGCGATGGCCGAGGCCGACGGCCTCCAGTTCCTCTGCCGCGCGTTCCCACGCACCTTTCACTCCAGCCAGTTCCAGCGGCGTGGCTACGTTCTCCTGCGCGGTCATGGTGGGCAGGAGATGGAAGGCCTGCAGCACGATGCCGATCCTGCCGCGACGGGCGAGGGCGAGTGCATCTTCGTCCAGATGGGCAAAGTCGGCGCCTGCGACATCGAGCGAACCTGATGTGGCACGCTCAAGCCCGGTGAGTACCGCCATAAGCGAGCTCTTGCCCGACCCCGAGGGGCCAAGAAGGGCGAGCGTTTGGCCGGAAGGGACGGTCAGGTCGATACCCCGCAGGATATCGACCGCTGCGTCTCCCTTGCCGAGAGTCAGCTTCAGATTACGCGCCTCGATGGCGAATGAATTGTCCGGGGGGCTTGTCACAATCGGGAGATGGCATAGCTATGCAGGAATTGAAAGGTAGCGGTAGTAACGAAATGTATCGATTGTCTGTGCGTCTGATCCTGTCGCTTGCGGCTTCAGCAGGCCTGGTGGCTTGCGGTGCCGAGGCACCGGCGGAAGATTTTGCAGCCACCGAGCCGCCGCCGATCGAGGAAGTGCTTCCGGTGATCGGGCCGGAGCACCATATCCTTGCCTTCGGCGACAGCCTTTTCGCTGGCTACAATCTGGAAGAGCACGAGGGCTATCCCGAAAAACTGCAGGCCAGCCTGCGGGGGCAGGGCGTCAACGCCCGCGTGATGGATGCGGCTGTATCGGGTGAGACGACTGCGGCGGGCCGACAGCGAATTGCATTCCTGCTTGATAATCTGGAGCAGCGGCCCGACCTGGCGCTGGTCGAACTGGGCGGCAATGACCTGCTACGCGGGATAACGCCCGACCAGACGCGCGAGAATCTGGCGGCGATCCTTGAGGAACTGACCTCTCGCGATATTCCTGTGCTGCTCATGGGGATGCGCGCGCCGCCCAACATGGGGGTGGAGTATCAGGAAGAATTCGATGGGATTTATCCTGCGCTGGCAGCAGAGTTCGATACGGCACTTGTGCCCTTCTTCCTTGAATCGGTTTATGACAAGCCCGAGCTGATCCTGCCGGACCGTATCCACCCGACTGCCGAAGGGATCGAGGAGATTGTGGCCGCGACGGTCGGATCTGTTGCTGCGGCCTTGCCGAACGGGGCCTAAAGTCGCTCCACCGCGCCGCCGGAGACGCGCCACACGGCGGCCTCCTTGGCGATATCGTCGAACGGGGCGCTCTCGGTTCCCGTCAGCCACACTTGTGCGCCGCCTTCACGCAGCCGCTCGAACAGCGCCGCACGGCGAATGGGATCGAGATGGGCAGCGACTTCATCGAGCAGCAACAGGCTGGGTCTGCCTCCTGCCGCAAGTCCGGCATGGGCAAGCGTGATCGCGATCAGCATCGCCTTCTGTTCGCCAGTGGAACACTGCGCTGCAGGCACCTCCTTGCCATCCAAAACGACATCCAGCTCATCGCGATGCGGCCCGGTCAGCGTGCGTTGCGCCGCCCGGTCGCGGCGGCGGTGGCGCGCAAGTTCGGCCGCCAGTTCTGCCTGTGATGCCGGTCCGCCTGGCTGGTAGGTGAGGCGCGGCAGGGCGAAGGGCTGCGGAGACAGGTGCGCCAGCTCGGACGACAGGCGGTTCACGAGTGCAGCACGACCCATGGTGAGCAAGGCGCCAGCTTCGGCAAGCTGCGCTTCGATGGAATCGAGCCACGTCTGGTCGGGGTCTGCGGGGTCGGAAAGCAGCCTGTTTCTCTCCCTCAGGGCAGCCTCGTATCGCGAGGCATGCCGCGCGTGGCCTGGGTCCAGGGCAACCGTCAACCGGTCAAGATAACGCCGCCGTGCAGAGGCGCTGTCATTGAAGATGCGGTCCATGGTTGGTGTAAGCCAGCCGACAGCGAGCCATTCACCCAGTTCCAGCGCGCTGCTTTCCGCACCGTTGATCTGGACGATGCGGCGGCCAAGCCGTTCGGGCATGGTGCCCGTGCCTATCCTGACCGGGGAAGAGCCATCACCCGGATCGAGCTGCGCACTTGCCGCAAAGCTGCCTTCGCCTGCCTGTCCCGCCATCTCGCCCAATGCCGCGCGTCGCAGGCCCCGTCCTGGCGCAAAGAGCGAGAGCGCCTCGAGCACGTTGGTCTTGCCCGCGCCATTTTCCCCGACAAGCAGGTTGAAATGCGCAGTGCCGTCAAGCCGCGTATCGGCATGGTTGCGGAATGTGGAAAGGGTGATCCGGTCGAGCGCCATGGTGCGATATGATGACTAGGCGAGCGGCACGTTTGAAGCCATGAAAATCAACTTTCTAAATATTGGTGAAAAATACCAATGTTCAGTATCACTATTTGTGGAACCTTTCGTTATCCTGAACAAGAATGGCAGAAATCCGCCATTTTCTTAAACTGGCACACCCTCTGCAATGGTTGTGGTATCGAGCGAATGATTGTTCGATCCAAGCTAGAGGGAGTTAAGAAATGTCCGAAGAAACCAATGTTCTCCACCGTGCCATGGCCGCTTTCGGCGCCGTTGCCATGTCCATGGCCATCATGGTGAGCTATTTTGCCATCCCGCAGGTCCAGGCTGCCACGGTGCTGGTCGCATGAGCCAGCTCAGCCCCCAACCAACGGGTGGACCGCCCAGGAAGCTCCACCTCGACAAGAGCAATGCCAAAATCGGTGGCGTCTGTTCGGGCCTTGCCAATTACTTCGGGATCGATCCGCTGATCGTGCGCCTGGTATTCGGCATCGGTGCCATTGCCGGTTTCGGCAGCTTTATCCTGATCTATCTCGCAATGTGGGCAGTGGTGGAGTGATCCACCACTTCCCCAACCGGGCTTCAACCTACAAGGACTTTGCGAAGGGAGAAAAGTCGGTGTCCGTATCGAAGACTTCCACGCCTTCGCGCCGTTTGAGGAAAGACACAGCCTTGTAGGTGACGGGCGTGAGGACCACCTCCCAGCCCGTCTTCAGCAGCCATTGGGTGAGCGCCACGGTTATGACCAGATCGGTGCTCCAGCCCGAGGCTCCCAGAAAGGCGATCGGATAGAACAAGGCGCTGTCCACGCCTTGGCCGACCACGGTCGAACCGATGGTCCGCGTCCACAGCAACCTGCCTTTCGTCCAGACCTTCATCCGCGCCATGACGTAGGAATTCACGAACTCGCCTGCCCAGAAGGCAATGATCGACGCCAGCACGATACGCGGCACCTGCCCGAAAACCTGCTCGTAAGCTTCCTGCCCGCCCCAGTTTGCCGCCGGGGGCAGGGCGACCACTACCATAGCCATGAAGGCCATGAAGACGAGCGCGATAAACCCGGCCCAGATGCAGCGCCGCGCATGGGCGTATCCATACACTTCGGTCAGTATATCTCCGATCACATAGGAAACGGGGAAGAACAGGATACCTGCGCCAAATTCCCAAATGCCCAGCACAGGCAGTTCGACAAAGGAGACTTTGCCGGCCCCGATCACGTTGGACAGCAGGAGGATGGTGACGAAGGCCACCATGACATAATCGAAATAGCGGAAGTGGCGGCGTCCGCCTTCGTGCCCCTCGATACGTTGCGGCTTTCTATCCATGAAAGCGAACCTATCTTGATTTGCCATAGCCGCAAAGCCCGCTATGGACCGGACCCGACGCGCCCGTAGTTCAACTGGATAGAGCACGAGCCTTCTAAGCTTGGAGTTGCAGGTTCGAGTCCTGCCGGGCGCGCCAATCTTGTTTGCGAAGGCGCATCCGCGCCTTCGTCCTCGCCAGATGGACAGCAAGCTGTCCCTGCTGCGCGCGTACCCGGATGGGCGTGCGGAAAACAACGAAAAACGTCGGCTTTTTTTACAATCCTGCCTGCCAGTAAGGCCACCTTAACCATCGTGTTGCGCAGAAATCCGCGAATGCGCAAAACTGGCACGGGCTGTGCAAAGTATTGTGTGTACCCTGTAGTCTTCGAATGAGGCGGGGCCGATCCTGGGTCCCCTGGAGTCTCCCGGCCCCGCCTCCCCGAAGAACAGGCCTTCCCGACAATCCGGTCACCCGCGACGGCCCGGCCAGGGCGTGTCTGTGTGCGAGACCGTCATCGCTCCGGCATAGGGCCGGCAGATCTCGAACGCTGCTTGCGGATCAAGGCCGAGATAGGTTTGCCAGTCATCGGGAGCGAGGATCGACGGCATGCGGTCATGCAATGGCCGGACAGCGTCATTTGCATCGGTCATGACCATGGTGAAGGCTGGTCCCCACTCTTCGGTATCGCGCCAGAAACCGGCCACAGCCATGAGGGGCGTATCGGGAAGCGAGAACCACGTCCGCGTCTTCGCGCCCTTGGCTCCACGCGCCTCGGCAAATTCGGATACCGGCACAAGGCAACGCCGATCCCGGAAGCTGGCAGACCAGAAGGGGCTGCCCAGCTTGTCCGAGCGCGCATTGTTGACCGGCTTGGGCTTCAGCGGCTGACCCCTCGTTCCCTTGAGGGCAAGCGGGAACCCCCATGCCATCTGCTGGACCTGTCCTTCAGCCAGCACGAGGCCGGGATAGCCGGGATAGATTTCGGCAGGGTCGTTGCCCGGAGCGACACGTAAGTCTTGTGCAATGGACGAAAAGAAATCCGCCACCTCGGTCCGACTCTGTTTCATGCGGTAAAGGTTGCACATTGGTACAGCCTAGCGCGCGAATTAAGCGCCGAAAAGCAAACGGACCGCCGAAGCGGTCCGCAAGTTCACCCGGAATGTGAAATGTCAGGAAGCCTTGGCTACCTGCTTCTCTTCGAGCAGGGCCTGCAATTCACCGGCCTCGTACATTTCCATCATGATGTCGCTACCGCCGACGAATTCACCCTTTACGTAGAGCTGGGGAATGGTCGGCCAGTCGGAAAATTCCTTGATACCCTGCCGGACTTCCATGTCCTGCAGTACGTCAACGCTCTCGAAAGCGACATTGCAGTGATCGAGGATCGCGGTCGCGCGGTTGGAGAAACCGCACTGCGGGAAAAGCGGCGTGCCTTTCATGAAAAGGACGACGTCGTTCTCGTTCACGATCTTGGCAATGCGTTCATTCGTATTCGACATGGGTCCCACCATTGTATCTTTGTTCAGCCCATCACTTGGGAACGGCGGTGCTCAGTTGCAAGGCGTGCAGTGCGCCGCCCATGCGACCGCCCAAGGCTTCATAGACCATCTTGTGTTGCGCAACGCGCGGCTTGCCGGCGAAAGATGCCGAGGTGACTGTGGCACGATAATGATCGCCATCATCTGCCAGCGCCACGATTTCGACATCGGCATCGGTGATCGCGGCCTTAATCAGCGCCTCGATCTCCGCAGCTTGCATGGCCATTGCGATCAGGACTCGCTCATCAACTGGCGCTTCGCCTCGATGGCCTTTTCTTCCAGCTTGGCGCGAATAGTGGCTTCGTCCACGTCGTGTCCGGCAGCGGTCAGATCGCCCAGAACCTTGCGGATCACGTCTTCGTCGCCAGCTTCCTCGAAATCGGCCCGGACGACATCCTTCTTGTAGCCCTCTGTTTCTTCGGGCGTCAGGCCCATCAGCCCGGCAGCCCATTGGCCCAGTAGACGGTTGCGCCGTGCCGCAATGCGGAAGGCGTTCTGTTCGTCCATTGCAAACTTTGCTTCTTCTCCGCGTTCGCGGTCCTTGAAATCGGTCATCACGTCCCTCTTGAGTCCGGTGTTCTGAAAATAGGTGTGCAGGCCTCAGGCAGCAAGCCCGGTTCCGCTGGCAAGCCATGGCTGTTCGGTTCTTTGGCGCGCTTCGTAACCTTCGATGGCGGCATTGCTCTGCAGCGTCAGGCCAACCTCGTCGAGGCCCTCGCTGAGGCAGAATTTGCGGAAGGGATCGATTTCGAAGGTCCAGCGGTCCTGGAACGGGGTCGTCACCGTTTGCGTCTCGAGGTCGATCATGATTGGGTCGGTTTCCGCAACTTCCATCAGCCGGTCGATTGCTTCCTGCGGCAGGGCCACGGTCAGGATGCCGTTCTTGAAGGCATTGCCGGAGAAGATGTCCGAGAAACTGGGGGCGATCACAGCTTTCACACCCATGTCGAGCAGTGCCCAGGCGGCATGTTCGCGGCTCGATCCGCAACCGAAATTGTCGCCGGCAATGATGATGGTAGAGCCTGCATGTGCCGGATTGTCGAAGACGTTTTCGGGGTCCTTGCGCAGCGCCTCGAAAGCACCCTTGCCAAGGCCTTCGCGGGTCACCGTCTTGAGGAAATGTGCCGGAATGATGATGTCGGTATCGACATTCTTCATGCCGAAGGGATAGGCGCGGCCTTCGACGGTCGTGACCTTGTCCATCAATCGGTCTCCGGCGCTTCGCCAGAGGGGATCGAAGGCTGCTTTTCCTTCTCGTCCTTCTTCCTGCGCCGGTTGGCATAGAGCAGCGCCGCGGCAACAGCGGCCGAGCCGATGGCAGCACCGGCAACGATCAGCTTTTTCTTGTCGTCCGTCATAACGTCCTAATTGGGCTTCCCGCTTGGTAGTTGCAAGGCGGTTCCATCGTCAAAAGGAATGTCCATCACCAATTGTGCCCTCGCCGGTGCGGATCATATCGTCGCCGCGAATGTCGAGATAGCGTACTTCGATTCCGTCGAGATCATCCTGCAGGAATACTCTCGTGTTCACGGCCATGCGATCGCGCTCGGGTTGGCCGAAGTTGATGTAATGCGTGACGGTACCACACTCTGGGCAAAAATGCAGGTCCAGCCTGGGGTTGGGCAGGTCGCTTCGGCGGAAGGTCCTGGTATCGCCTGTCACCTTGACCTGCGCGTGCCGGAAATAACCCCAGGCAGCACCGGCGGGGCGGCAAAAGCCGCAATTGCACACGTTGATATACTCGGGTGCCTCGTCGATCTCGACAGAGACCTTGCCGCAGGCACAGCTGCCCATCATGACAATGTCCTGACATCTGTCAGCTTGCCCGTCACCGCAGCGGCCGCAGCCATAGCCGGGCTGACGAGGTGGGTGCGGGCGCCCGGACCTTGCCTGCCGACGAAATTGCGGTTGCTGGTGGATGCCGAACGCTCGCCCGACGGAACCTTGTCGGGGTTCATGCCGAGGCAGGCGGAACATCCCGGCTCGCGCCATTCGAGTCCGGCTTCGATGAAGATCTTGTCGAGGCCTTCTTCCTCTGCCTGCATCTTCACCAGCCCGGAGCCGGGAACGATGATGCCCCATTTGATGTTCGGATGTTTCTTGCGGCCCTTGAGCACCTCTGCGGCAGCCCTCAGGTCTTCTATGCGGCTGTTGGTGCAGGAACCGATGAAGATGTTCTGCACCTCCACCTCGTCCATGCGCTGCCCGGGGGTGAGACCCATGTAATCGAGGCTCGCCTGCGCGGCGCGCTGCTTGGACGCATCGGGGAAGCTGTCGGGGGAGGGGACAACGCCGCCAATCGCTACCGTATCTTCCGGGCTGGTGCCCCAGGTGACGGTGGGCTCGACTTCGGCGGCGTTGATGACCACGCTCTTGTCGAACGCCGCGCCTTCATCGGTATGCAGCGTCTTCCAATAGGCGACGGCCTTGTCCCAATCCCCACCTTTCGGCGCATAGGGGCGGCCCTTGAGATAGGCGAAAGTCGTTTCATCAGGTGCGATCAGGCCTGCGCGTGCGCCGCCCTCGATGCTCATGTTGCAGACGGTAAGCCGGCCTTCGACGCTCATTTCCTCGAACACTCGCCCGCGATATTCGATCACATGGCCGGTGCCGCCAGCAGTGCCGATGGTGCCGATGATATGCATAATCAGGTCCTTGGAGGTGACGCCGGGGCCAAGTTCACCCTCCACGCGCACTTCCATGGTTTTCGACTTGCGGAGCTGCAGCGTTTGCGTCGCGAGCACATGCTCCACCTCGCTGGTACCGATGCCGAAGGCGAGCGCGCCCACACCGCCGTGGCAGGCCGTGTGGCTGTCACCGCACACGATGGTCGTGCCGGGCAGCGAGAAGCCCTGCTCGGGCCCCACGACATGGACGATGCCCTGTTGCGCGGCGGTGGCGCCGAAATACTTGACGCCGAATTCGGGCGCATTGCGTTCCAGCGCTTCCAGCTGGTTGCGGCTTTCAGGGTCCGCGATGGGAACGCGATTGCCCCGTGCATCGATGCGCGCCGTGGTGGGCAAATTGTGGTCCGGCACAGCCAGTGTGAGTTCCGGGCGGCGGACCGTGCGTCCGGCCATGCGCAGCGCTTCGAAAGCCTGCGGGCTGGTGACTTCATGCACCAGGTGACGGTCGATGAAGATCAGGCAGGTGCCATCGTCGCGCTGTTCGATAACGTGCGCGTCCCAGATCTTTTCATAGAGGGTGGTCGGTTTGCTTGCCATGGGGTGCCATCTACGCCGCATACGCCGCAAATCAAGCGGGGGCTGTCTTTCAGCGCCCAAAGTCCCTATTTAGTGCCTATGGATTGGCTCGCCCCCACCTTGATCGTACTTGCCAGCGTGCTGGCGATGGAGTGGATTGCCTGGGCGAGCCACAAATACATCATGCATGGATGGGGCTGGGGCTGGCACCGCGACCATCACGAGCCGCATGACAAGACGTTCGAAAAGAACGACCTATATGGCGTTGTGGGCGCGGTGATGAGCATCTCCATGTTCGCAATCGGCAGCCCGCTCGTCATGGGCTCTTCAGCTTGGTGGCCGGGAACATGGATTGGCCTCGGCGTCCTCTTCTACGGGATCATCTACACGCTGATCCACGATGGGCTGGTGCATCAGCGCTATTTCCGCTGGGTGCCCAAACGCGGCTATGCCAAGCGGCTGGTCCAGGCGCACAAGCTGCACCACGCCACGGTCGGCAAGGAAGGCGGGGTGAGCTTCGGCTTCGTCTTTGCCCGCGATCCGGCAGTGCTGAAGGCGGAACTCAAGGCGCAGCGCCAAGCCGGCATTGCCGTGGTGCGGGATAGCGTCGGGGGCTGAACTACTCCGCCCGCGTCCAGATCCAGCCGCCGGTTACCGAGACAATCGCCAGTACCAGCAGCCACCACGGAAAGCCGAGGGTGAGGGCAGTGACCAGCACGCCCATGCCCATTGCTGCCAGTGCGGATATCTTGGCGCGGCGCGAAATGGCGCGGCGGGTGCGCCATTCAACCAGCGGCGGACCCCAGCGCGGATGGTTGAGCAGGCGCTGCTCCCAGGCCGGATTGCCGCGTGCGAAGAAGAATGTCGCCAGCAGCAGGAACGGCACGGTCGGCAGGATCGGCAGGAAGGCTCCCACCGTGCCAAGGCCCACGAACAGCAGGCCTGCCGCCACCCACAGCGGCCGCATCGCCTCAGCCCTGCGCAATGCGCGCGGCGTGTTCTTTCACCAGCGCGATCATGTTGGGCACGCCCTGCGTACGGTTGGAGGACAGCTGGTTCCTGAGGTCGAAGGGAGCAAGCGCCCCCGTCACGTCCATTGCGGCGACTTCTTCCGCGGGCCTGTCCTGCACTGCGGAAATCACCAGCGCGACAATGCCCTTGGTAATCGCGGCATTGCTGTCTGCCAGGAAATGCAGCTGGGCGGCATCGCCGGTGGGGTAGACCCAGACCTGGGCAGAGCAGCCGCGCACCAGCGTGGCGTCGGTCTTGAGCGGCTGGGGCATCTCGTCCAGTTCGCGCCCCAGCTCGATCAACAGGCGATAGCGTTCATCGCCTTCGAGGAATTCATATTCTTCAAGGATGTCATCAATGCTGCGCATGTCAGCGCATCTAATGCGTTTCGCCTAGAGGTCCACCCCGCTTGCGATTGCTTCCAGCTTGCGGATGCGTTCCTTGAGGTCGGAAATCTCGATCCGTGCCGCACCTTCGCGCGCGCCGCCTTCGATTTCCATCGGGCCGCCTCGCAGCTGCAGTTCGCGTTCCTTGAGTTCCAGCCAACCCTGCCATCCCTTCAGGACTGCCGCGGCCAGTATCATCAGGCCCAGCAGCGAACAGGCGGCAATCAGCAATTCTACGCTCAACATACCCTTTCCCCTATTCGTCGCGCAGCTTGTCGATTTCGGCCGACAGGCGCTTTGTGTCAGTTTCTTCGGTGGCGATGCGTTCAAGGACATGCACGCGATCGCGCAGTTCAGCTATCTCTGCTTCAAGTTCACGTTCACGTTGCGTCGATCCGACGGGATTGCCGTGCTGGTCGGTTCCCATACCCAGCGAGGCATGGTGACGACTGCGAAAGACGCTTCCCAGTACCATGATCGCCACGATAACGACCAAGGCAGTACCGATACTCACTCCACTTCCTCCTTCCCCTTTTGCGGCACATTGGCCGTCAAACGCAGGGACTCGATTTCATGCGCCAACCTGACGCCGCTATCGCTGGCGATGCTTTCCAGCACCCGGATACGGTCTTCCATCTGGTTGACCTTGGCCAGCAGCGGTGCGGCATCGGGCTGGGCCGGCTTGGCATTTAGTTCCAGCCTTTTTTCCCTCAGGCGAATGGCGCTTTTCACGATGCCGCCGATGGTACCCATCACGATTGCGACAATGGCGATTGCTGTGACCAGCCCGAATACAAACTCGAGATCCATCAGTTCACCTCTTCCCTGTCCCGCAACCGGTCGATCTGGTGTGTCAGCTGGAAGCCGCTGTCGGTCACGATGCGTTCGACATTGGCCATGCGTTCTTTCATCGCCGAGACCTCAGCACGAAGCGCTGCATTCTCCTGCGTCAGCATTTTTACGCGCTCCATGCCTTCGCTCGACACATCCGGCTTGAGAGACTGGCCCCACATGCCTTCCAGCGGGTAGCCGTTCTTGATCTTGAGCTTGGTGTTGTGAACCGATGCCCAGACACCGGCGAGAGAGATGGCCACGGCACCACCAATGACCAGCGGAATGTAATCGAGGATAATGGCAAGGGTCGGGTCCATCACGCCCTCTCCCTGCTGGAAACATTGAGCGGAACGCCCGCGCCCTGATCGTGATCTGTACGAGCGTCGCGCAGCGCCTCGATCTCATTGGCGAGGTTGTATCCGCCGTCGGTAACGATGCGTTCGAGCACTTTCACGCGCTCGCGCAGTTCCTTCACCTCGGATTCAATTGCGGCGTTGCTGTTTGCAGCTCCGACCGGCCTGCCCCTGTCATCCAGGATGATGCCGCGGTCCATCGCTGCGACCCTTTCCTTGTGCTTTGACCAGATCGCCACCATCGGGATTGTGCACCCCATGATGATCGCAATTATAGGTATGAACTCACCCATGTAATCTTCCCCCAGATATGTGTGTCTGTGTTGGTCAGCGCAGGCGCTCTATTTCGGCCGAGAGGCGCTGATTATTGGTGACATAGTGGTGTTCCACGCCGGCCAGACGGCGGTCGATGTCGCGGAAGCGGGCACGGATTTCGCGCGTCGTCCGCTTGGGGGACTGGCGCACGCCCTGCCAGTATTTATCTTGCTGCTCATCGCCATAAAGCTCAGCAGGCTTCTTGTTCAAAAGCACACCGGCGATGAAATAGAGCGGAACGACAAAGCCGGTCATCGGGATCAGCATCAGGGCCGCAAGGCGGACCCAGAAGGCATTGATGCCGGTGTAGTCCGCAATGCCCGCGCAGACGCCCAGCATCTTCGCATTCTGCTTGTCGCGATAGAGTGTGGTACGAGGCGAGTTCACTTGCGGGCTCCCTTCTTTTCGGCCAGCAGCTGCTCCAGTTCATGCAGCGGCGTATTGTCGATTTCCTTGTCATGCATGATGCGCGCGGTCTTGAAGTCCGGATTGTCGGAGGAGACCAGCCGTTCGACCGTGTCCATCCGCTCGTCCAGACGCCGGGCCAGCTGGTAGAGTTCCTCCAGCAGCGCTTCATCGTCAGTGGTGATGCCGGCGGCAGTCTTCCATTTGGTGACATAGTGCAGGATCAGCCAGGGAAGCCCGACAAATATCATCGGCAAAATAATGATCTCTTCCACGGGTTAATCCTCCTTCTTCTCGTCATTGCCCAAACCCAGGGCGCGCTTCATTTCCTCGAGTTCCTCGTTGACCCTGTCGGAGCCCTCCAGCGCGGCGAACTCGTCTGCCAGGCTGGGCGGGTTGCCGGATATGCCCAGTGCATCGGCGCGGCCTTCGGCATAATCGACGCGGCGCTCGAGCTGATCGAAGCGGCTCAGGGCATCGTCCACCCGCTCGTTGGTCATCAGGCTGCGCAGCTTGTAGCGGTTCTCCGCGCTTTCCAGCCGTGCTGCGATCTGGCTCTGGCGGCTGCGGGCTTCGCGCAGGCGATGCTGCAGCTTGGCGATGTCCTGCTCATAGGCGCGCAGCGCGTCGTCGAGCACGGTGATCTCCTGTTTCAGCTGATCGGCCATGTCGCCAGCCTTGCGCTTTTCCATCAGAGCGGCACGGGCGAGGTCTTCACGATCCTTCGACAAGGCAAGCTGGGCCTTCTCCGACCAGTCTGACTGGAGCTTGTCCAGCTTCACCATGTGACGGTGCATTTCCTTCTGGTCAGCAATGGTGCGGGCGGCGCTGGCTCGAACTTCGACCAGCGTTTCCTCCATCTCCAGAATGATCATGCGGATCATCTTGGCGGGGTCATCGGCCTGGTCCAGCAGCTCGTTGAAGTTGGCGGCGATGATGTCTCTTGTACGCGAAAAAATGCCCATCCAGGCTCCTCCGGCAATAAGCGAATTGCTGGTCGGGGTGGGGCTCGTACGCAGCCGTTCTATCTCGCGGTCTATCCGCGAGGAGTCCGACGTGCTCCGGCTCAGCCCAACCGGCGTCAAGGGGTTTTCGTTCTCGCGGCTCACGCCAGTTCCACCATCGGAACAGCCGCAAGCACCAGATCGGCTGTACCGTTCTGCAGCGAGAGCGCATAGAGGTTGAAAGCGATCATGGCCGCAACGCTCACCAGCGCGGCAAGGCCGGATTTGCTGGCAAAATAGCTCTGATCGAACATGCGTTCCTCCTCAAACATTGGTTACACCAAACATTGCAAGGCGCGTGCCAAATCCAATTTCCTACGAAAAACCAGCATGTTGTGCATAACCCTGCGTTGCACACGTAGTGACTGTTGCCAAACCTTGGCGTTTTTCACTATATCTTGGCCATGGAGCGCGAGAACCAGTTCATCGGCCAGTCGGGCGCCTTCCTCGATGCGGTCGAACGCGCCAGCCGCGCCGCGCCCATGCGTCGCCCCGTCCTGGTGGTCGGCGAGCGCGGAACGGGCAAGGAACTGATTGCAGAACGCCTCCATCGCTTGTCCGACCGGTGGGAGGAACCGCTGGTCATCATGAATTGTGCCGCCCTGCCCGAAACGCTGATCGAAGCCGAGCTGTTCGGCCATGAAGCAGGTGCTTTCACCGGCGCCACCAAAGTGCGCGAAGGTCGTTTCGAGGAAGCGGACAGGGGCACGCTGTTCCTCGATGAGCTGGGTACGCTGTCCATGGGCGCGCAGGAACGCCTGTTGCGCGCTGTCGAATATGGCGAGGTAACGCGCATCGGCTCATCCCGTCCTACACGCGTCGATGTTCGCATCGTCGCGGCGACCAACGAGAATTTGCCGAAACTGGCCAAGGAAGGGCGCTTTCGTGCCGACTTGCTCGACCGGCTGAGTTTCGAGGTGATTACCCTGCCGCCCTTGCGCGTGCGCGAAGGCGATATAGCGGTTCTGGCGGACTATTTCGGGCGGCGCATGGCTGCCGAACTGGGCTGGGAGGAGTGGCCCGGCTATGCCACCCACATTGCCGAGGCGCTCGAGAACCATCCCTGGCCGGGCAATGTGCGAGAATTGCGCAATGTGGTGGAACGCGCGGTCTATCGTTGGGATGATTGGTCCCGGCCCATTGCGCATGCGGTGTTTGACCCGTTCGATTCGCCATGGAAGCCGATCGCCACGGTCCCGGAGGCACCGCGCCCTGCGTCCGCAAAGGATACCGTTGCGAATCCTGCTCCGGTCGAAAGCGACTTCTCGAATGTCGACGATCTGCGGGTTGCGGTCGATGCGCATGAACGCGCCATCGTAGAGTATGCCTTAGGGGCCAACCGCTGGAACCAGCGCCAGACGGCAAAGTCGCTGGGCCTGTCCTATGATCAGCTGCGCCATTGCATCAAGAAGCATGGATTGGCAGTTCAGGACTAAGCTAGCGGCTGTAATGCCCTGAAATTAACGCTTCCTAAGGCCCATTCCCCTATCTGCAGCACAGTAGAGAAAGGGTTCACCATGAGCGTGATCAGGGGTATTGTCGGGCTTGCGGGCACAATAGTGATTGCTGCCTGGGTCGCCTATGCTGTTTCGGCTCCGCGCAATGCGGATGATCTCATGAACCAGGAAATGGCATCTCTTGACGGCAAGAGCATCAACGAGACTGTGGCTGAGGCCCAGGCGGAGGCCACAGCGATGCAGTGCGAAACCTATCAGCGGCTGGCGCAGGAGCAATGGGACCGGAGCGTTGCGAATGGCACAATGGACCGCGATGCCGACAAGCTCGACGAGATTGACAGCCAGGTAGACCGCTTCTGCAACTGATGAAGTTGCGGCGCGCATTATCGCCATTGCTTTCTTCTCGCGCTGCGCCTACATAGCCGCCATCCCGACATTGTCGTGACAATAAAGGATGCTGGCGCCGCAAGGGGCCGGCACCGAACCGCTTTTGTCATCATGGTGTCGGCATTGTGATCCAGTTGGAGCTCCATGGCCGATCTTGCGCGCCTGAACGATGTCATTGCTGCCGAAGCCGAGGCCCTCGGCTTCGAGCTCGTGCGCGTGAGGCTGACGGGTTCCGGCGAGGAACGCACACTGCAGATCATGGCGGAAGACCCGGCCACCGGGCAGATGATCATGGACCAGTGCGCCACGCTGTCGCGCGCCATTTCGGCCAGGATCGACGAGATCGAGGAAGGCGGCGAGGAACTCATCGAGGGTGCCTATCTGCTCGAAGTCGGCAGCCCCGGGATCGACCGTCCGCTGACGCGAGCCAAGGATTATGCCAACTGGGCCGGGCACGAGGCGCGCATCGTGATGGACAAGGCGTGGGAAGGTCAGCGCGTTCGCAAGGGAATACTGGAAGGTATTCACCCGGAGCGCGGCATCGAAATGGTCCATGTCAGGGACGAGGACGGGGTGATGCATTTTCTCCCGCTCGACCAAGTTCATTCGGCACAGCTGGTCCTGACCGACAAGCTGATAGCCGCCACCCAGCCGCTCGACATGAGCGGTGCAGAAGAAATTGTTGAAACAACCGAAGAAGAGAAGGCTGACGACTGATGGCCACCCCGATTTCCGCCAACAAGGCTGAACTGCTTGCGATCGCGACCGCGGTCGCCTCGGAAAAGATGATCGACAAGGCGATCGTGATCGAGGCGATGGAAGAAGCGATCCAGAAGGCTGCGCGCGCACGCTATGGCGCCGAGAACGATATTCGCGCCAAGCTGGACCCGATGACCGGTGATTTGCGCCTGTGGCGCGTTGTCGAAGTGGTCGAGGAAGTGGAAGACTACTTCAAGCAGGTCGACCTCAAGCAGGCGGAGAAGTTGCAGCCAGGTGCCGCAGTCGGTGACTTTATCGTCGATCCGTTGCCGCCGGTCGATCTGGGCCGCATCGACGCGCAGAGCGCCAAGCAGGTGATCTTCCAGAAGGTCCGCGATGCCGAGCGCGAGCGCCAGTACGAAGAATTCAAGGATCGTGCCGGCGAAGTCATCACCGGCGTGATCAAGTCGGTCGAATTTGGCCATGTGATCGTCAATCTTGGCCGTGCCGAGGGCGTGATCCGCCGCGACCAGCAGATCCCCCGTGAAGCCGCCCGTGTGGGTGAACGTATTCGCGCGCTGATCCTGAAGGTGGAACGCAACAACCGCGGCCCGCAGATCTTCCTCTCCCGCGCGCATCCTGAATTCATGAAGAAGCTGTTCGCGCAGGAAGTTCCCGAAATCTACGACGGTATCATCGAGATCAAGACCGGCGCCCGCGATCCCGGCAGTCGCGCCAAGATCGGCGTTATCAGCCACGACAGCTCGATCGATCCGGTCGGCGCCTGCGTCGGCATGAAGGGCAGCCGCGTCCAGGCAGTGGTTCAGGAACTGCAGGGCGAAAAAATCGATATCATCCCCTGGTCCGAAGATACAGCCACCTTCGTGGTCAACGCGCTGCAGCCGGCAACGGTCAGCCGCGTGGTGCTCGACGAGGACGAGGGCCGCATCGAAGTGGTCGTGCCCGATGATCAGCTCTCGCTCGCCATCGGACGCCGCGGCCAGAACGTGCGCCTCGCCAGCCAGCTTACCGGTCACCAGATCGATATCATGACCGAGGAAGAAGCGAGCGAAAAGCGTAGCAAGGAATTCGCGGAACGCTCCAAGATGTTCGAGGAAGAGCTGGACGTCGACGAAACGCTCTCGCAGCTGCTGGTCGCCGAAGGCTTCGCCGAGCTGGAAGAAGTTGCCTATGTCGAGCTGTCCGAACTCGCGAGCATTGAAGGCTTTGACGACGAACTGGCCGAAGAACTGCAGAGCCGTGCGACCGAAGCTCTCGAGCGCCAGGAAGAGGCTCATCGCAGCGCCCGCCGTGAATTGGGCGTGGAGGACGATCTGGCCGAGATTCCGCATCTGACCGAAGAAATGCTGGTCGTACTGGGCAAGGCGGGGATCAAGACGCTCGACGATCTGGCCGATCTTGCCACTGACGAGCTGATTGCCAAGCGTCGAGACGCGCCGCGCCGCCGCAATTCTGATGGCCCGCCACTGCGTCGCCCGCAGCGAGAGCAGGACAAGGGCGGTGTACTCGGCGCATTCGGCCTTAGCGAAGAGCAGGGCAATGAGATCATCATGGCCGCTCGTGCGCACTGGTTCGAGGATGAGGAAGAGGCAGCGCCCGCTGCCAACACCCAAGCAGAGGAGGCCGCCGATGCGGAATCCTCGCAATGAGCCGCTAGGTTCCAGCAGATCCGCGAAGCGAGCCGGGGGCGATGATGCCCCCGAGCGGCGCTGTGTGCTCACCGGCAAGACCGCTTACCGTGACGGCTTGCTGCGCCTTGCGCTCTCGCCCGATGGCGATGTCCTGCCCGACGCGCTGGCGCGGGCGCCGGGACGGGGCGCGTGGATCGGCGTATCGCGCGCCGAACTGCAAGAGGCGGTCGCGAACGGCAGACTGAAATCTGCCCTTGCGCGCAGCTTCAGGGATGGGAAGATTTCCGTGCCCGAAGATTTGCCTGTTCTACTCGAGAATGCCCTCACACGGGCCTTTCTTGAACGGCTGGGGCTCGAAATGCGTTCGGGACGCCTTATCTTGGGGTCGGACCGGATTGCCAATGATGCGCGGATGGGCAAGGTCGCCGCGCTTTATCACGCTGCCGATGCCAGCCAGGACGGTGCGCGCAAGCTCGACCAGGCATGGCGCGTCGGCATGGATGCAGAAGGCAGTGGAATGGCGGGAGAAATCCTGCCACTGGACCGCACGGCCCTGTCTGTGGCATTGGGCCGCGACAATGTCGTCCACCTGGCGCTGACCGATAGGCAATCGGCCCAGCGGGTTTCTGTCCCGCTAAAGCGTTTGCAGACCTTTCTTGGGGCCGTTTGCGCGGTCGATGAGTGCGGTGAAGGTGTGGCGCAACGCGCTGCACATGATGCCGCAGCGACTGATTGAATTTGAAGGAATAGTTTAGGCGTATGAGCGACAACGAAGACACACCGCAGCGCACTCGCAAGCCTCTGGGCCTGAAGCGCTCGGTCGATGCAGGTGAGGTCAAGCAGACCTTCAGCCACGGCCGCACCAACAAGGTTGCGGTCGAGGTGAAGCGTCGCCGCAAGCTGACCAGGCCGGGCGCCGCGCCTGAAGAGGCGGCACCACCGCCTCCGCCGCCGCCACCGCCTCCTCCGCCCGCTGCGGCACCCAGGCCGAAGAAGCCGGCTGCCGATGCGGCAACCCCGCAGGAGCGCGTCGCCCTTTTGCAGCGTGAGGCTGAGGAAGAACGCCTTCGCCTTGCTGAAGAGGCGCGCCGAAGGGACGAAGAGCAACGCGCGAAGGACACCGAAGGCGAAAAGCGCCGCGCAGAAGAAAATCGCAAGGCCGAGGAAGAGGCCGAGAAGCAGCGCAAGGCCGACGAGGCAGCTGGACAGCCTGTTGAGTCGGAAGACGCAGGCGACACTGAGGCTGACGCCGGGCAGGCTGATGGCAAGCCCACTCCCGCACCGCGCAAGTTCACGCCCGTTGAACGTCCCGAAGCCAAGCGACCTGAAAAGAAGGCTGACCGCAAGGCTGCAGTCAAGGATACCGATCGTGGCGTCGACAAGCGGCGTTCGGGCAAGCTGACCGTCAACCGCGCGCTGAACGAGGACGAAGGACGCCGTGCGCGCAGCCTTGCCGCGCTCAAGCGTGCGAGAGAGAAGGAACGTCGCCTGCACGGCGGAAGCTCCAGCCAGCCGCGCGAGAAGCAGGTGCGCGACGTGGTGGTGCCTGAAGCGATCACCGTACAGGAACTCGCCAATCGTATGGCCGAAAAGGGTGCCGACTTGGTAAAGGCGCTGTTCAACATGGGCATGATGGTCACCGTCAACCAGACAATCGACCAGGATACGGCTGAGTTGCTGGTCGAGGAATTTGGCCACAACATTACCCGCGTTTCCGAAAGCGATATCGATATCGCCCCCACCGAGGAAAAAGATCCGGAAGATACGCTGAAGCCGCGGCCGCCGGTGGTCACCATCATGGGTCATGTCGATCACGGCAAGACCAGCCTGCTCGACGCGCTGCGCGGAGCCAATGTCACCAAGGGGGAAGCCGGTGGCATCACCCAGCATATCGGCGCCTACCAGATCACCACAAAGGACAAGCAGAAGGTCACCTTCCTCGATACCCCGGGGCATGAGGCTTTCACGCAGATGCGCCAGCGCGGTGCGAATGTGACCGATATCGTGGTGCTGGTGGTGGCAGCGGATGACGGCATCATGCCGCAGACGATCGAGGCCATCAATCACACCAAGGCGGCCGGTGTCCCGATGATCGTGGCGATCAACAAGTGCGACAAGCCCGAAGCAAACCCGAAAAAGGTGCGCGAGCGCCTGCTGGAACACGAGGTCATCGTGGAAGCCATGTCCGGCGATGTGCAGGACGTGGAAGTTTCCGCCAAGACAGGTGCCGGCCTTGATGATTTGCTGGAAAAGATCCTGCTGCAGGCCGAACTTCTCGAACTCAAGGCACGACCCGATCGCCAGGCCGAGGCTACCGTTGTCGAAGCGCAGCTGGACAAGGGCCGTGGCCCTGTCGCCACCGTGCTCGTCAATCGTGGTACGCTGAAGCGGGGCGACACCTTCGTTGTCGGCACGCAGAGCGGCCGTGTTCGCGCGCTGGTGGACGATCATGGCAAGCAGGTGAAGGAGGCTGGGCCTTCCATGCCTGTGGAAGTGCTGGGCCTGGGCGGTGTGCCACAGGCGGGTGACCTCCTGACCGTGGTCGAGAATGAGCAGCGTGCCCGCGAAGTTGCCCAGTACCGCCAGGAAAAGGCGACCGAGAAGCGCACCGCGCTCGCCCCCACCAATTTCGACACCATGTTCAACAAGAGCGATCTGGTCGAGTTCCCGGTGGTGGTGAAGGCGGATGTGCAGGGCAGCGTGGAAGCAATCAACACCGCGCTGCACAACCTTTCGAACGATCTCATCAAGGTCCGCGTGCTGCATGCGGGCGTGGGTGCGATCACCGAAAGCGATGTGTCGCTGGCCAATGCATCCAAGGCACCGATCATCGGCTTCAACGTGCGTCCCAATGCCAAGGCGCGCGAGCTGGTGAAGCGCGACGGCGTGGAGATGAAGTATTACGACGTCATCTATCACCTGACCGAGGAGATCGCGAAGGAGATGGCGGGCGAGCTTGGTCCCGAACGGATCGAGCATGTCGTCGGTCGTGCCCAGGTCAAGGAAGTCTTCAAGTCGGGCAAGCGCGACAAGGCAGCCGGCCTGCTGGTGGAAGAGGGCGTCATCCGCAAGGGCCTCCACGCCCGTCTCACGCGCGACGACGTCATCGTTTCGGCTACCACCATCGCCTCGCTGCGGCGCTTCAAGGACGATGTCGACGAAGTGCGTGCCGGCCTGGAATGCGGCGTTGTCCTTGCAGATACGAACGACATCAAGCCGGGCGACCAGCTTGAAGTCTTCGAAATCGAGGAACGCGAACGGGTGCTGTAACCGGCTGACGCCAAGGGAGACGACGACAGCACATGGCGCGCTATGTTGCCTTCTTCGCCAGTATGAATGTTGGCGGCAATCGGCTGAAAATGGCCGATCTGCGCGATGCTCTTGAGCGCGAGGATATCGAGGACGTCGAGACGGTCGTTGCCAGTGGCAATGTGTTGTTCTCTTTCGATGAGCGCCCCAGCGACGGTCTGTCCGAAATGCTCGCCTATATCGTGAAGGACCGGTTCGGCTTCGATACATTCGCCGCGGTGCGCAGTGTGGATGAGGTGCGCGCTGCCATCGAGGAAAATCCGTTTCGCGGCGAAGGGGAGGACAGGTTCGTCCATACCCATTTCCTCGAGCGGCAAGTCGATGCGGACCAGTTCAAGGTCCTGCTGGCCGCCTATGAGGGGCGCGGGCCGGAGAAAATCGCGCTGGGCGATCGCTGTCTCTATATCGACTATGTCGATGGAGCGGGCTCCAGCAAGCTCACTGCCGCATTCATCGAACGCAAGCTTGATTGTCGCGGCACGGCGCGCAACATGCGCAGCCTGCAACGTATTTTGGACAAGATGGAAGAATAATGGCCCGCCATTCTGCCCCCGAAGACCAGTCCGTCCGCCTGCTCAAGGTTGGTGAGCGTGTGCGCCATATCCTCTCGGAACTGCTGGCGCGGAAGGAGGCGCATGACGATGTCCTCTCTGCCTACACGGTGAGCGTTACCGAAGTGCGCATGTCGCCCGACCTTCGCAATGCAAAGGTTTATGTGAAGTCCTTGCTGGGCGAGGATGAGGCGAAGGTGCTGAAAGCGTTGCAACAGAACACGGCCTTCTTCCAGAAAGAGGTGGCCGAGCGCCTTGGTCTGAAATTCGCGCCCAAGCTGCAGTTCCGCGAGGACGAGAGTTTCGACGAGGCCAGCCGGATTGACCATCTGCTCGGCGATCCGCGGGTTCGCCGCGATCTGGACGAGGAAGCATGACCACCGGGCCTGACGTGGGGAGCCTCTCGCTACCCATGAAAGACGACCGGTGGGAAGGCGGCCACCTATTGGTCCTCCCGCTGTCAGAGGAACATCGCGAGGGGCTGCGCGCCTGTTGCGACCCGGACGATCCGGTTTGGGAAATCTACCCCTACAACATGTCCGGCGCGGCATTCGATTCCTTGTTCGATGCCGCGCGGGCTGTCCCCGCACGCGTCACCCTGGTTGTGCTTGTCGATGGCGTTGTGCGCGGAACCACCAGCTTCATGGCGATAACGCCAGACAGGCAGGGCCTCGAGATCGGCGGCACACTGATGGCGCAGAATGCACGCGGCACGGGCCTCAACACGCGGGTCAAGAAATTGCTGCTCGACCGGGCGTTTGCCGCCGGGTTCCGCCGCGTCGAATTTCGCGTGGACGAGCGCAATGCCCGATCACAGGCCGCCGTCCTCAAACTGGGAGCGACCAAGGAAGGCGTTTTGCGGGCCGAACGGGTCACCTGGACCGGGCACGTGCGCGATACGGGCGTCTTCTCGATCCTTGCGAGGGAATGGCCTGCCTAAATCAAATTGCCGACCGCCTGCGTCCGGCGTGCTCAGTAGTATGGTGATTTTCAGGTTCCAGCCGGAACCATCCGTGCAGTCATCGTAATCTTGACCTTTTCGCCGACGACCAAAGGGAAACTTCGCATACCGTAATGGCGCCGGTTGATTTCCATTTCGCCCGTCAGGGTTATGGCACCGCTGGCAAATGCTTGCTCCGGTGGCTTATCGAAGGTCACATGCAGTTCTTCCTCGCGCGTTACGCCGCGTGCGCTCAGATTGCCGGTTATGGTGCCGTGCGTGTCATCTTTCATCGTCAGGCCCGTGCCGGAAAAGCCGAGGGTTGGATAACGTTCGACCCAAAAGAAATCCCTCCCCTGCAACTCGCGCAAGGTCATGCTGTCGGGTGCCTCGATATTGCGCGCATCTATCTCCACATCGACAGTGGCGTCATAGGGGCTGTCGGGCACGATGGTAATGTCTCCGTCCATGGTGGTGAAGCGCACAGTCTTGTAGCTCATAAACAGATAGGCGACCCGCGCGGAGACACTACTGGCCTGTGAATCGAGCGTGAAATGGAGCGGGCCGTTGGCCGCCAGGAGCAAGGCGGAAAGGGGTAGAAAGATCAGCCTAAGCCACGGCATGGCAACTCTCCTTCCCCGTGTTGGCAAGAAGGGTGCACTTACACCCTGGTCGTGTCAATCGGTCGTTGGAACCCTAAGGCGAGGGCGTAGCGACCTGAGCTACAGGCACTTCCAGAAATACGCCCGCACCTGGCCCCAGCGGCAGGTCAAGCACAACCCAGCCGATTGTCAGGAATATCCCGACCACCATCAAGCCGATGGAATATGGCAGCATGGTCGCAGCGAGCGAACCGAGGCCGAAGTTCTTGTCCCAGCGTTGGGCAAAGATCAGGATGAGCGGGAAGAAGCTCATCAGCGGGGTGATGATATTGGTGGCACTGTCCCCCACGCGATAGGCAGCGGTTGCCATTTCTGGAGAGATGCCCAGCAGCATCAGCATCGGCACCAGCACTGGCCCCAGCAGCGCCCACTTGGCGCTGGCGGAACCGACGAACAGGTTGATGAAGGCCGAGACAATAATGATCGCCGCCAGCAGCGCCCAGGCTGGCAGGCCCGATGAGCCGAGGAAGTCTGCCCCGATCACAGCAAGGATCAGCCCCAGATTTGACCAGCTGAACATTGCCACGAAATGCGCCGCCACAAAGGCGAGGACGAGGTAGTAGGACATGTCCGCCATCGATCCGGCCATCATCTTGACCAGGTCGCGGTGGTTCTCGATCTTTCCTGCCGCCTTGCCATAGGCCCAGCCAGCAGCAAGGAAGAGCAGGAAGAAAAAGGCGACCAGGCTCTGGTAGAAGGGACTGAGGCGGCCTTCGGGCGGTGCCTCTTCCTCGATCAGCGGCGTGCCCGGCCCCCATACGAAGAGCGCCCAGAGCAGGCAGATTCCCACCACAGCGAGGCCGGCCCATTTCAGGCCCCTCTTTTCACCGGCCGTCAGTTCATGATTGCCCTGGGGCTGGGCCAGGGTGGTATCCGCGGTTGCAGGGTTCCAAGTGCCCAGCCGCGGCTCGATGATCTTGTCGGTCACAAACCAGATCACTGGCAGGAAAACGACGGTCATCGCAGCGATGAAATACCAGTTCCCGGCGATATTGACGGTGACGCCGGTAAATGCGGTCTCAACCGCCGCCTGTGTCAGGCCAAGTATCAGAGCGTCGAGCTGTCCCGGGACAAGGTTGGCCGAAAATCCGCCGGATACGCCTGCAAAACCTGCTGCGATCCCCGCCACGGGATGCCGGCCCGCTGCGTGAAAGATGATGCCTGATAGCGGGATGAGCACGACATATCCCGCATCGGCAGCGTGGTTGCCCATCATGCCGACGAAGACGACCAGCGGCGTCAGCATGGCCTTGGGAGCATTGCGCAGCCCTGCGCGCATGGCCGTGCCGAACAGGCCCGCGCGCTCTGCAACGCCGGCACCCAGCATCACGACCAGCACATAGCCCAGCGGATGGAAATGAGTGAAGGTCGCCGGCATCTCGACCCACAGGCGGCGGATATTGTCTGCTGAAAGTAGGCTCACCGCGCCGATCTGTCGCGCCGTGCCGGTTGCCTCGTCGATCTCGGTGGGATGGTTTGCGGTGACGCCGACCAAATCGGCCAACACGCTCACCACAATCAGGACAAGGATGAAGTAGAGAAAAAGGAACACTGGATCGGGCAGCTTGTTGCCTGCTCTCTCAATCCGCCCAAGCAACCCCTTCTGCGATGCCCCTGCGTTCATGCCGTGCATTCCTTTCGCCAGATTGGAGGTGGCTAGCACCGGCAGGCATCTTCGTCTTTACCTCTGGCGCAGCAATCCCCATCTGCTAGGCCAGCCACATGAACGATACTGTCTTCTATATCGCCCTGTTGGTGCCCGCGCTTGTTGTCGCCATCGTGTTTCATGAAGTGGCACACGGCATGGTCGCCAAATGGCTGGGCGATCCGACGGCCAGCAGCCTCGGGCGATTGAGCTTCAATCCGATCCGCCACGTCGATCCTGTAGGAACGCTGCTCATTCCCGGCGCCATGATCCTGATGGGCGGTCCGCCTTTCGGCTGGGCAAAGCCTGTCCCGGTGGTCAAGCAGCGGCTTAACAACCCGCGCGTGGACATGATGTGGGTGGCTGCTGCCGGACCGGGCATGAATCTGTTGCTGGCTCTGGTTGCTGCGCTGATGCTGGGCCTGTTCGCACCATTGCTCGCCGTGGGGATTGGCGGAGAGCCTAGTTTTGCCGCGCAGGCCTTGCTGACGTTCCTCTATCTCAATGTCTTTCTGGCGATCTTCAACCTGCTTCCCATTCCGCCGTTCGATGGATCGCATATCGTTGAGGGACTTCTGCCCAGCAGCATGGCCGGGACATATGCGAAACTGCGCAATCTTGGCATGGGCCTGTTCTTCCTGCTGATCGCACTGGTCTGGTTCTTTCCCGAATGGGATGTGCTGGGCAATACGGTTGGCGTTCCGGTGAACTGGCTGGTGGACAAATATCTCGGCGTTGCATCCACCATCGCGGGGTATTGAGGCTGCCCATGCCGCATGGCTGGATCATCCTCGACAAGCCGCGCGGGCTGGGCTCGACGCAGGCCGTTGGTGCGGTGAAGCGAAACCTGCGCGAGGCGGGTTTCGGCAAGGTGAAGGTGGGCCATGGCGGCACGCTCGACCCGTTGGCGGAAGGCGTGCTGCCCATCGCGCTGGGGGAGGCGACCAAGCTGTGCGGCCGCATGCTCGATAGCGACAAGGCTTACGAATTCACCATCGCTTTCGGGGAGGAGACCGATACGCTCGACACGGAAGGCGTAGTGATCGCAAGGTCCGATCACCGCCCACCACTCGCTGCCATTGCGGCCATTTGTGAATTTTTCACCGGTCCCATCGAACAGGTGCCTCCCGCCTATTCCGCCGTGAAGATTGACGGCAAGCGCGCCTATGACCGTGCCAGGGCGGGCGAGGAAGTGGAGATGAAGACGCGTTCCGTCACTATCCATTCGCTGGGGGTGCTTGGAGGGTCAGATCGCCAGCCCGTCGATTCCGCCTTTGCAACAACCGCCGGACGTCCCGATCCCTACGATCCTTCCGCCCCGCTGGAACTGGCCGACAGCATCACGCTCGTCGCCCATGTCAGCAAGGGCACCTACATCCGCAGTCTCGCCAGAGATATTGCCCATGCGCTGGGAACAGTAGGTCACGTCACATACCTAAGGCGTATCAAGGCCGGTCCCTTCACCGAAAAACAGGCGATTTCGCTGGACAAACTGAACGAAATCGGTAAGGGCGCGCCACTTGAAGACCACCTCCTGCCGCTGGAGGCGGGGCTGGACGGCATCCCGGCCTTGTCTCTCGATCCGGAAAGCGCGCAGGCGGTCCGCCAGGGCCGGGTCATTTCCGGATTGCCCCAACCGGACGGGCTCTATCTTGCGAAGCTGGACATTGCTCCGGTAGCGCTGATGGAGCTTTCGGACGGGACGGCCAGGGTCGTCAGGGGTTTCAATATCGAATGATGCTGCGAAAGGTTTGAAAAATATGTCGGTTACTGCCGAAGCAAAGCAGAAGATCATCAAGGACAACGCGCAAGGGAAGGGTGACACCGGTTCGCCGGAAGTACAGGTCGCCATCCTGACCGAACGTATCCGCAACCTGACCGATCATTTCAAGGATCACCACAAGGATAACCATTCGCGTCGTGGCCTGCTCAAGATGGTCAACAAGCGTCGCAGCCTGCTGGCCTACCTCAAGAAGGAAGACCTGGCGCGCTACAACGCCCTGATCCAGAAGCTGGGTCTGCGTAAGTGACGGAATGCTTCGGCCCGCTTCGGCGGGCCGTTTAGCATCTGTGATCCTGAACCTGTTTCAGGGCCCATCGAGCCAATGGCTCTGGTGGAGAAATGGATCCCGGATCAGGTCTGCAATGCAGAGCTGCGCTTCCCGGGGTGACGAATTGAGGGGTGTTGTCTGTAATTCGACAGGCATCGCCTTTGGGGCAAGAAGAAACGCCCCGCACCGGACCGGGACGGTACACCCGGCAGCAAACCCCGCGAGCAATAGGGCCGCGGGTCAAAGGAAAAAATATGTTCGACGTTAAGACAGTATCGCTGGAGTGGGGCGGAAAAACCCTCACCCTCGAGACCGGCCGCATTGCCCGTCAAGCCGACGGCGCCGTGCTGGCCACCTATGGCGAAACCGTGGTGCTCTGCGCCGTGACCGCCGCCAAGAATGTGAAGGAAGGGCAGGATTTCTTCCCGCTGACCGTTCACTATCAGGAAAAATTCTCTGCCGCCGGCCGGATTCCGGGCGGCTTCTTCAAGCGCGAACGTGGCGCCACCGAGAAGGAAACGCTCACCAGCCGCCTGATCGACCGTCCGATCCGCCCACTGTTCCCTGAAGGTTTCTACAACGAAATCAACGTCATTTGCCAGGTTCTCTCCTTCGATGGCGAGACCGAGGCCGATGTGCTGGCAATGGTCGCGGCTTCGGCTGCGCTGACCATTTCGGGCGTTCCCTTCATGGGTCCGATCTCGGGCTGCCGCGTCGGCATGATCGATGGCGAATATGTCCTCAACCCCAAGCAGGAAACCGCGCTGGCCGATGGCCGGTTGGACCTGATCGTCGCCGGCACGCATGACGCGGTGATGATGGTCGAATCCGAAGCCAAGGAGCTTTCGGAGCAAGACATGCTCGGCGCCGTGATGTTCGCGCATGAGGCGAACCAGCAGGTCGTCAAGGCGATCATCCAGCTGGCCGAACAGGCCGCCAAGGATCCGTGGGAGATCGACGTCACCGACAACACCGCCGACATCAAGAAGAAGCTCAAGGACCTCGTTGGCAAGGATGTTGCCGCAGCCTACAAGTTGACCGACAAGTCGGCCCGTTCGAACGCGCTCAACGAAGCGCGGGCCAAGGCCAAGGAAGCCTTCGCGGAAGAAACCCCGCAGACCCAGATGGTCGCGATCAAGACCATGAAGAAGGTCGAGGCCGAAATCGTCCGCACCGCCATCCTCAAGGACGGCCAGCGTATCGATGGCCGCAAGCTGGACCAGGTTCGCCCGATCGAGAGCATTGTCGGCTTCCTGCCCCGCACGCATGGTTCGGCACTGTTCACCCGCGGTGAAACGCAGGCAATCTGCACCACCACGCTGGGCACCAAGGACAGCGAGCAGATGATCGACGGCCTTGAAGGCCTCACCTATTCGAACTTCATGCTGCACTATAACTTCCCGCCCTATTCGGTCGGCGAAGTGGGCCGCTTCGGCGCACCGGGCCGTCGCGAGATCGGCCACGGCAAGCTGGCATGGCGCGCGCTGCACCCCGTGCTGCCGAAGCATGACGACTTCCCCTACACGATCCGCATCCTGTCCGACATCACCGAGTCCAATGGCTCGTCCTCGATGGCGACGATCTGCGGTGGCTGTTTGTCGATGATGGATGCCGGTGTTCCTATCGAACGCCCGGTTTCCGGCATCGCCATGGGCCTGATCCTGGAAGGTGACGAGTTCGCCGTGCTGTCGGACATCCTGGGTGACGAAGATCACCTCGGCGACATGGACTTCAAGGTCGCTGGCACCGAGAACGGCATCACCACCATGCAGATGGACATCAAGGTGGCCGGGATCACGCAGGAAATCATGGCCAAGGCGCTGGAACAGGCCAAGGCTGGCCGCCAGCACATCCTTGGCGAAATGCAGAAGGCCCTGGGTTCGGCTCGCACCGAACTGTCGGCCCACGCACCGCGTATCGAAACGATTCAGATCGACAAGTCGAAGATCCGCGACGTGATCGGCACCGGCGGCAAGGTTATCCGCGAGATCGTGGCCGAAACCGGAGCCAAGGTAGACATCGATGACGAAGGCGTGATCAAGATTTCCTCCTCCGATGTGTCGCAGATCGAGGCCGCCAAGGCCTGGATCCAGGGCATTGTGGAGGAGCCGGAAGTCGGCAAGGTCTACAACGGCAAGGTCGTCAACATCGTCGATTTCGGTGCGTTCGTGAACTTCATGGGCGGCAAGGACGGCCTCGTCCACGTGTCCGAAATGAAGAACGAGCGCGTCGAAAAGCCAACTGACGTCGTCACCGAAGGCCAGGAAGTGAAGGTCAAGGTTCTCGAAATCGACAACCGCGGCAAGGTCCGCCTGTCGATGCGCGTAGTCGACCAGGAAACCGGCGAAGAGCTGGAAGACACCCGCCCACCGCGCGAACCGCGTGAGCCGCGCGGTGATCGGGGCGATCGTCGTCCGGGCGGTGGTCGCGGTGATCGCGGTCCGCGCGGTGGCGGTGGCGGTGGCGGTCGTGACCGTGGCCCGCGCCGTGATCGTGGTGACCACGATGGCGGCAGCGGCAGGGAGGGGGGCACCCCCGACCACATGCCGGCCTTCCTCAAGGACGATTAATCGAATTGGGAAAGCCCCTGGACCATCGCGGTTCGGGGGCTTTCTTCTCCGCACGGGAGACAGGGCCGCGGGGCGCCAGCCACCGCGGCCCGTTTCCTGTGTGCGCAACCTGTCCGACCTTGCGTCATGCTCGCTCGCACTGCAGGGTCATTCGCAAATGCCATTCAAGGGAGAAAGCCAATGAGCGAGCATATCGATTTCGGCAAAGTCGAAGCGCTTGCCGGCAAGGTCATTGGCGACGTTGCCGGGGCGATGAGCGTGTTCATGGCCGTGCTGGGAGACAAGGCAGGCCTGTTCGACCTGATGGACGGCAAGGGCCCTCTTACGCTCGACCAGCTTGCTGCACTGTCAGGCATGAATTCCAAGTATCTGCATGAATGGCTCGGCTCGGTCTCGGCGGCGGGGTACGTTACCTTCGATCCCGAGAAGGAAACGTTCGAGGTCAGGCCCGAGCAGGCGCTGATCTTCGGCCGCGAAGGGCAACCCGCCTGCATGCAGGGTTTTTTCGAGATCATCCTTTCGCAATTCGCGACGCACGAGAAGGCTGCAGATATCTTCATTTTGGGCGAAGGCAGGCCGTGGAGCGATCATTTGCCATGCTGCTTCTGCGGCACCGACCGCTTCTTCCGCCCCGGCTACGCCGCGAACCTGGTCGAGAGCTGGATTCCATCGCTTGCAGGCGTCGAAGACAAGCTGAAAGCGGGTGCCAGGATCGCCGATATCGGTTGCGGCCACGGGACCTCGACCGTGCTCATGGCGCAGGCTTACCCCAACTCGACTGTGGTCGGCATCGATTTCCATGCCCCTTCGATTGCGGCGGCGAAGGCCAAGGCTGCAGAGGCAGGAGTGACCAACGTCGAATTCATCGTCGCCAAGGCGCAAGATTATCCAGGCGATGGCTTCGATTTCGCCTGTATCTTCGATGCATTGCACGACATGGGCGATCCCGTCGGTGCTGCCCGACACATCCGCGAGACGCTGAAGGATGACGGGACCTTCATGCTGGTCGAGCCCATGGCAGGCGACACGATGGCGGAGAACATGCACCCGATGGGGCAGATATTCTACGCGGCCTCTTGCGTGGTTTGCACGCCTGCCTCGCTGGCACAGGAAGTGGGGCTGGGGCTGGGTGCCCAGGCCGGGCAGAAACGCCTCACCGAAGTGCTCAATGAAGCAGGCTTCGCCAATGTCCGCAGGGCGGCGGAAACGCCAACCAACATGGTGCTGGAGGTTACCGGTTAGCCGACGGCCAAATGGGGCTTGGAGCGATCAGCTGGACCGCGACGTTTCGCCGCCTTTACGCAATTTCGCCCTGCCTGCTTGGCTTCATAGAGGGCGGCATCGGCCATGGGCACAACGTCGGCCATGGCGCTGGCGGTTTCGGGAACGCAAGCGACGCCGAATGATGCGGTGATGGGTGTGTTGTGCAGGGCGCCAAGGCTTTCCACACGAGCGCGCAGGATTTCGGCCCTTAGCATCGCGTCCTCGAGGCTGCAGCCAGGAAGAATGACCAGCAGCTCCTCGCCGCCATAGCGACTGACAACGTCAGACGGGCGCAGAGCGCCCACCAGCTGCCCCGCAACATCGCGCAGCACGGCATCGCCCTTGGCGTGACCGTGCACGTCGTTAAGTTTCTTGAAGTGGTCGAGATCGATCATCACGACTGCAGTTGCGCTGCCATTGCGTTCGGCAATGCTCAGGTAACGTTCCAGCGCATCTTCCATGTATCGCCGGTTGTAGAGGCCGGTCAGCGGGTCGCGGAGAGATTGGGTGCGCAGTTTTTCCTGTAGCGCAATATTTGCCAAGGCCAGACTAACGGAATCGGCCAAAGCACGCGCAATGCGGGAGACCTTCTTCAGTCGGGCAGTGCCGTCGGTTCCTTCGACTGCCAGCATCAGCAGGCCGTGGACCTTGCCTCGCGCGATCATCGGAATCTCGAAGGTCGACATCACGCCGTTGTTGTGCATGCAGCACAGCTTACCCGTATGGGGGTCGTTGATATGCGGCTTGCCGCGTTTCAGGGCCCAGCAATTGCCGGGAACCAGAGCCTCTGCCGGGTTGCAGTCTTCCGCATGTGGCCAGTAGCGGATCCGGTCCAGCCGGTCGTGCGAGTTGTTGAAGATATAGAGCGCACCGCGAAATTCAGGGAGAAGGCTGGTCGCGCTCGCTTCCAGAATGGCGCCGGCGTCGTCATGGTTCTCGGCACTTTGCAGCATGTCTGTCATAGCGAAGAGCTGTTCGATCTGTTCACGGGAATCTTCCGCTTCGTGGAACAGCCGTTCATGCTCTTCGATCTGCAGGATCGAGCGATGGGCAAGAAGACGGGAGATCAGGAACTGTGCCACCATTGATCCGGCAGCGATGGCAGTCAGGGCGGTGGCTGCTGTTCCGGTCTGCGTCAGGGCGAGAAAGAGCAGCGCTGCAGTCCCGCACTGGCTGATCCAGAGCAGGCGGCGAAAGTTCTTCAGGTCAGTGGTGGCCGCATTAGATGCGCGCAGCCAATCCATCCCTATCCTCCCAGAAACCAAACAATCGTTTAGGCGGGATATGTTAAGAATGTTCAAAAACTATAAGACTTTATTACGTATTTTTTCTTAATTCGCGGAGAAGAAGGTGGTAATTATCCGCCTGTTTCCGAGGAAATTACTTGGATGACTGATCCAGCATTCGGGTCTTGCCGAGGTAATCCATCTTGCCGATCTGCATGCCTTGATGACGCAGGATCGCATAGGCCGTGGTGGTGTGGAAGAAGAAGTTCGGCTGGCTGAAGCTGAGCAGGAAGTCCTGTGCCAGGAAGGGCCACTTGGTATCGCGAAACTCGAAGCGCATTTCCTGGCCGAGCAATCCATCCACATCGGATTTTGCGAGCCCTTCCAGATAGGTCAAAGCCTCTCCCAACCTTTCACGCAGTCCGGCAAAGCTTTCCGGATGCGGCGACAGGTCTGGTGAGAAGACGCCTTTGAATGCGCCCTCCAGCGCGCCCTGGCTGTGCATGGCGCAGGCGCGTACCTGCCGGTTGAAGGGGAACATATCGTCGGCAAGCCTGGCCGCCATCATGTCTGCCTCGGCCAGCCCTGCCTCGTTCGCGAAGGCTTCGGCCTTTGCAAGCCAGGCTGTGGTTGCTCTCAGCGATTGCAGGTAGCCCGGGACGGTGGCTTCGTAGAGCGAGAACTGCATTTCTTGGGGCCTTTCCTTTGCGAACCGTTCGTGCACGGGCATGGACGCATGTGGGGCGATCTGGCAAACTTGCAAGACACGAGGTGAGGGGAAGAATTCCGATGCGAACCAAGTCTATCCTGGCTGCGGCAATTGCGCTGGCGGCAAGTGTCCCGGCATTGGCTCAGTCTGCCCGGCCTATGCTGGATTATGCGACGGCGGCGACCATTCGCGATACCTGCCTTGCCTGGGCAGGCGAGCGCGAAATGAACATTGCCGTGGCTGTCTATGACGAGGCGGGACGCCTGATCACCTTTGCCTTCATGGATGGTACTTCCACGGCTGTTGCCGATTTTGCCATGTGGAAGGGCCGGTCTGCAGCCACCATCCATGTTGCCTCGAAGGAGACGGCCAACTGGGGTCAAGGCGCGCCGGGTGTCGCGACCTGGGAGGGGGGTACGCCCTTCTTTACCGAAGACGGCGTGGCACTTGGCGGCGTGGGCGTTTCGGGTGCAGACAGTGCAGATGATAGCGCGTGCGGCGAAGCGGGTATTGCAGCCGCAGGGCTTTTGACGCAGGGGCGTTGAAGACTTCGGCCCATTTGCCGACATCGATCCAGGGGGAAATTGCGAACATGGAAGATCTGAAGGGCAAGGTTGCCTTCATTACCGGCGGTGCCAGCGGCATCGGGCTGGGGATGGGCAAGGCTTTCCTGGCCGAAGGCATGAAGGTTGCCCTGGCGGACTGGAGCGACGAGCATATCGCTGCCGCAAGGAAGGAACTGGCAGGCAACAACGCCGTCTATTTCGTGAAGGCCAATGTTGCCGACCGCGAGAGCCTGAAGGCAGCAGCTGACGAAGTGCTGGGCCATTTCGGCAAGATCCACGTGCTGTGCAACAATGCCGGCATCAATGGCGGCGGCAAGGCGGCTGATCCCGAATTCGAGGATTGGGACAAGGCGATGGCGATCAACTTGGGCGGCGTGATCAATGGCACCAAGATCGTGGTGCCGATCATTCGTGCGCAGGGTGAGGGTGGCCATGTCGTCAATACCAGTTCGATGGCGGGCATGGTGCCGTTGCCGAACCTGGGTGCCTATTCGACCAGCAAATATGCCATTCGCGGTTTTTCGGAGAGCCTGCGCCTGCAACTGGCGCGGCAGGGCATTGGCGTTTCCTGCCTGTTCCCCGGGGCCACGCGCACGGCCATCGTTCCTTTGCCGGAAGACAATCCCGGAACGGTGGATGAAGAGAACGCACCGCAGTTCCTCAAGGATTTGTGGGATGCCATGCGCGGCGCGATCGATCCCGAGGATACCGGGCGCGCGGTTGTGCAGGCAATCAAGGAAAATCGCTTCTACATCCTCACCAATCGCGAATTCCTCGACGAAGTGAAGCAGCGCCATCGCGAGATCGAGGAAGCCTTCCCCGATGATGAGCCTACACCGGCCCGGATCCAGTTCGAGGCGAACCGTGCGGAAATGGTGCGCAAGCTGATGGCACCGGGCAACCGGCCGCTTCCCGATCCGGAGCAGCGCCGCAAATGATCTTCCTGCTGCGCCACGGCCAGACCGAGTTCAACCTGGAGCGGCGCATTCAGGGAAGCCTCGACAGTCCGCTGACCAGCCTCGGCAGGGAACAGGCAGCGGCCATGGGCACGAAACTGCGCGACATGCTGCAGCATGACGGCTTCGATATCATCTCAAGCCCGCAAAGACGTGCGCATGAATCAGCCCTGCTGGTCCGGGATGCGGCCGGCTTGGACAAGCCCGTGATCACAGATGCGCGGCTGCAGGAAGTCGGTTGCGGATCGTGGGAGAAGCACCACTTTGCCTCCATCTGCGCGCGCGATCCTGTCATCGAGGATGAGCCGACCTTCATGTCGGCATGGGCAAACCATTGCAGCGACGGTGAAGGGCTGGACGCTGCCGTCGAACGGCTCTGGGGCTGGCTGCGCTGGGCAGGCAACCGCGACCTGGTGGTGGTGGGACATGGCGTTGCCGGTTCCATATTGCGGGCACTCTATATCGGGGAGGGTCGCGATGCGATGTTGTGCTATCATTCTGCGGGTCAGGATGTGATCTATCGCCTCGATATGGGTTGGGCAGAGGAGATTCCTGTCCTCTAATCCACTTTTGCTCTGGTCATTTGCCACGATTGCGGGAATCCTCGCTTCCGGAAGAGGGGATTACCATTGGCTACATCAGCGCCTGCGGGCAGTATCTCGTTTGTCGAAGCACTCAATCGCTCGCCCATGCGGGCATTCCAATGGCTGACCGTGGCCGTTTGCATGCTGATCCTGGTTTGCGACGGGATGGACCTGCAGTTGCTCGGCATCATCGCTCCGCTGGTGATGGAGGACTTTGGCGTTGATCGCAGCACTTTTGGCCTGGCCATGGGTGCGGCGCTGGTAGGCTTTGGCCTTGGCTCGGGCGCAGGCGGCATCATCGGAGACCGAATCGGGCGCCGCTATGCGCTGGCCATCGCGGCGGTAGTCTTTTCATTGGCAACAATCGGTGCTGGCAGCGCTGAAGGTGTCTGGTCGATGGCCTTCTGGCGCCTGATCGGCGGGCTTGGTTTTGGCTCGGCCTATGCCAATGCGCTGACCATGGCGAGCGAATGGACGCCGGATCGCTGGCGCCCCATTGCCGTCAGCACGCTTTCGGTCGGAACGCCGATAGGCGGGACCATCGTGGGCTGGATCGGCCCCGATCTGGCCATAGCACGTGGATGGGACGGGACGTTCGTGTTCTTCGGCTTCGCCACGCTGGGGCTGGTGGTGGTCATCCTCGCAGTCCTGCGCGACAGCCCGTCCTTCCTCCTGGGACAGGGCAAGACAGAGCAGGCAAAGAAGAGTGCAGCGCTGGTTCTTGAGGGCGAGATCGACCTGGCCCCGGAAACTCATGCGGCCGACCTGCCCGATGGCGGGAAGATCGGCATTTTCGACCCCTCCTTCACGCGCCTCAATATTGGGGTGGGCGTGGCCTTCGCCGCAGCCGCCATGGTTGCCTATTCGATCCTCAGCTGGTCCACGACCTTCCTCACCGCTACCGGCTTTACGCTCGAACAAGCGGGTAATACCGTGTCGATCGGCGGTATCACATCGATGATCGGTTCGATCCTCGTGGGCGCGGCCATGCGGCATTTCGGTTCAAAGCCGGTGATGATTGTAGTGGGCGCGGTGCTGTTGCTGGTTCTGCTGGCGCTGGCTGGCGCGGTGGAAGGCCTGCCGGCAGCGCCCGATGAAGCGGAACGCATGGTTGTGACCGCGCTGATCGGAGCAGCGGGTGCGTTCTTCAGCGCCGGCATTGCCGGCATGTATGTGATCATGGCAGCGGGCTACCCGTCCTCGATCCGTTCGACCGGTATAGGGCTGGGAATCCTGATGAGCCGCGTTGGCGCTGTAAGCGCCACCGCATTCGGTGGCTGGTTGCTGGACCTTGGCGGGACAAGCGTCATCCCGTTCTTTGCAACACTGGTGGTCTGCGCGGCGATCATTCTCGTCGCAGCCTTGGTGATCGATCATCATGTTCCTGCTGCAAAGAAGGCATAACTTGCAATCAACTTGCTAATTATCTGCAATAATGGCAATATTCCTTTGTGCGAGGTGGCTTATTAGCCAAGGGTCGCAGCCTTAGCGCAGTTTCGCAGTCCTGACTTGGGGGAGGGGCATGCAGATTGACGTGGAGGAATTTGGCCGCCTGTTGAAGGCGATTAACGAGACAACAGACGTGCCGTCATTGCGGCGAGCGCTTTTGTATGCGCTCAATGCCTTCGGTATCTCTAAAGCCTACCAGAGGGGACCGATCTCTGTCGGTGCCTCGGCTCCCCGTATTATTATCGGCGACGGATTGCCCGCGAGCTGGGAACAGCAATATCGCGCCACACTCCATCGCTTTGATCCGCTTCCCCAAATTGCAAAACAAAAACTCGAGGCCTTTGTGTGGCCCGGTCAGGTTGAGATCGAAGAACTGGGGAAGCAGCAGAAGTACTTTCTTGAATTGGCAGAACAACATGGTGTGGGTCGCGGGATCGGTGTGGCCTGTTTTGGACCAGAGGGGCGAAGCAGCTTCCTGGGCGCAATTCTGGATGAAGACGCGCCCATGCCCGACGACAGCATGTTGTTCAGAATTCACACGTTAGGTCAGAATGCCTTTCAGCGGTATTGTCGCATCGTTCCTCTGGCAGAAGAGCCTCCAGCGCTATCTAACCGCGAAATGGAGGTTCTACAGTGGATGTCACAGGGGAAGAGCAACTCCGTTATTGCGGACATATTGGAAATTTCTCCTTCATCTGTCGATGTATACG
Organism: Erythrobacter sp.; assembly: GCA_024642335.1. Classification (GTDB taxonomy): domain Bacteria; phylum Pseudomonadota; class Alphaproteobacteria; order Sphingomonadales; family Sphingomonadaceae; genus Alteraurantiacibacter. The sequence goes on along the minus strand of JAHEBH010000002.1, from coordinate 14,690 downwards.
TGCGTAGAATCTTCTCCAAGTTGGGAGTTTCCGATCGAACCACAGCTGCAGTAAAGGCGTTCACACTCGGTATGATCATTTCAGGCGATCAATTCCTGAAGGTAGAACAGACAAGCGAATTGCAGCGCTCTGGGGATGTTGGCTGGCAATAGCAGGAATTTCATTGCGGCTACTTCGTTCACTTGTCGGGCAACCACGTTACATGAGAAACTAGGTGAGTGCTTCTATAGGCTTGACCGAGGCTTGCGGGGCTCTTCGGGTCGCTTCAAATGAGCACCTCAGTCTCGGCGTCCTGGACCCCAAGCCAGGGCGCCTCAGTTTCAATAGACGCGTGGCCGTGTGCCAATCTCCTCTCCCTTCCTCAGAGGTGCAGGGCCACGTGTCTTATCAGCTTTGCAGAAGGGAAGAATGGTCGCCGCAAAATGCCAGACGCATTGTCGGGTAATCACGTTACATGATTAACGAGTTTGATGCCCCTATAGGCTCGCGGAGACTTTTCGGTAGTTCTTCGGGTCGTGTCGATCAAATGCCGCAGTCTCGGCGTCCTGGACCCCAAGCCGGGGCGCCATAGTTTCGCGAAACGCGTGGCCATGTGCCCACTCCTCCCCCCCTTCCTCAAGGGTGCAGGCTGCGTGTTTCGCAAGCGTTCCGGATTTTTCGGATTCGGCGCCGAGGCGCGCCCGCGCGTTGAATCTACCTGACGCGCGGGCCGCCAAAGGGCAATGGCGGAGGAGGACGGCGGGCACCACGCGGCAACTGTGCCTGATAGGCCCTTCCGCAATGTTGCACACAATACGGGAAGCCAGGGTTCACCTTCTCGCCACAAAAGTGGAAATCGGGTTCGCCCGGATGACCCATCGGCCAGCGACACACGCGATCGCTCAGATCCAGCAGGCTGGTCTTTTCAGCAATTTCGGGGCTTGGCTTGGCGGGTACCAGGCGGCGCGGCGGTGCCGGCGGAATGGGTGCCTGCTGATCACCAGGGCCCTGGCGTACGAAACCGCCGGGGCCAACCGAATGGATCCTGGGCAGGGATTCCTGCCGATTTGGCAGAGGTTGGCTGTTTTCCGGAATGGGCTTTCCTGCTGGCTTTGGCGCGGTTGCAGCTTCAACCCTTGTCGCAGGCGCCTTGGCCTTAGATCTTGGTTCCGCCTTCTTTGCCGGGGGCGCGGACTTCTTCTTATCCGCCTTCTTTTCGTTCGCCTTGACGGGAGAGGGGCGCGACTTGAGGCCGAGCCGGTGGGCCTTGCCGATCACTGCATTGCGCGACACGCCGCCGAGTTCATCTGCGATCTGGCTGGCGGTTGCGCCACCTTCCCACAGCTTGGTCAGCGTTGCGATGCGTTCTTCGGTCCAGCTCATGTATTAATCCGTTTCTTCATCAGGCTTGTGCCGCAGCAAGAACTTGCCAGCACCTGCACAGGCCGATAGGCGGCTGCACATGGCCAATCAAGCCCAAGCAAGCACCTCACCACCTGACAATGCAACTGTCGGCGACAGTGGCACAAACAGCAATGGCAAGCGCAGCTTTCCGCCAAAGGGACAGCCGCTCATTACCGGGTTCAACCGGATCGGGCTGTGGAGCCTCTATATTAAGGAGATACGGCGATTTCTCAAGGTCCAGACGCAGACAGTCTGGGCCCCGGCGATCACCACTCTGCTGTTCCTCGTAATCTTCACTGTGGCCATGGGCCGATCGGGCCGTGAAGTGCTGGGCGTACCCTTCGCCACCTTTGTCGCGCCCGGCCTCATCATGATGGGCATGATGCAAAATGCCTTTGCCAATGCCAGCTTCAGCCTGCTTTCGGGCAAGTTGCAGGGGACGATCATCGACTTACTGATGCCGCCCTTGTCAGAAGCCGAACTGATGATCGGCATCGTTGCCGGCGCCATGACCCGCGCGATCTTGGTGGGCGGGGCGGTGGCCCTTGCCATGGCGCTGTGGCCGGGTGTGGAAATGCAGGCTGCGCATCCCTGGGCCATCATCTGGTTCGGATTGATGGGAGCTGCCATGCTTTCGATCGTCGGCCTCTTGGCGAGCCTGTGGGCGGAGAAATTCGATCACAATGCGGCTGTGACCAATTTCATAGTCGCGCCGCTCAGCCTGCTTTCCGGGACATTCTATGTAATCTCGAACCTCTCACCGTTCTTCCAGGCAGTGAGCCGCGCGAACCCGTTTTTCTACATGATTTCAGGCTTCCGCTTCGGTTTCCTGGGTGAAAGCGATATCGGCAACACCAATGAGGCAGTGATTGGCGCAGCGATTGGCGTGGGTGCCCTCAATCTGGCGCTGGGTCTTGTGACCTATCGCGTGCTCAAGAGCGGCTGGAAGATCAAGAGCTGACGCGGCAGCCCACGCTCAATGCGTCAGGCTGCGCCTGAGGTTGTAGCGGCCACCGGAATATCGCTCGAACAATTGTGCAATACCGGGATGGTCCACCGGCCCGCCATCCACATCCAGCAGCAGGTTCTGCTGGCTGACATAGGCGACATAGGTCGATTCATCGTTTTCGGCGAGAAGGTGGTAGAACGGCTGCTCGCGCTTGGGCCGCAGGTCGAGCGGAATGGAATCGTACCATTCCTCGCTATTGGCGAAGACCGGATCGATATCGAAGACCACGCCGCGAAAATCGTAGAGGCGATGTTTCAACACATCTCCAATGCCGAAACGCGCCTTGCTGTTGAGGGGGGCCTGGATCATGCGTCCGGCTTGCGGAAGGAAGAATTCCGACGGTTCCATACGTGCCAATGTATGTTTTTGCAGTTGCGAAGCAAGCCCCCCGGCACAACAATCCACCACATGTCGCAAAAAGGTGCAGCAAGGGGACTTGGCAAGCACAAGAGCATCGGCTAACCGCCGCGCTTCTTGATCGGCCGGACGGGTCTTTCCCGTCCACGCGCCCCTTGTGCGGAGAGGTGCCGGAGTGGTCGAACGGGGCGGTCTCGAAAACCGTTGTGCTCTCACGAGTACCCAGGGTTCGAATCCCTGTCTCTCCGCCACTTTCCTACATCCCAAAGAGCCAACTAGGTTCCTGAGCCGATCCACTTCGACAGGCTCAGGACATGCTTTCGATCACTCACAATCCTGCCGCGTGCCTGTTGTCATTTGCAGCCCAACCCGAGGAGGAAATTTTCTCCTTTAGACAGTGTAAAATGTGTAAAGCTCGGCGCTTGGAAAAGGGAAGAGGGGATGTGAATCGCTAGCATGGCCGAGGTCGAAGCCCCGCAGAAGGAGACTGCTGAAGCCGCATATCCGCCGCCGAAGCAGGCCTGGTTCACCGTGGGCGTGCTGGCGCTGTGCACCACTTTCGCCATGCTCGACCAGGGCATTTTGGGCCTGCTGATTCAGGACATCATCCGCGATTTCGAGCTTACCGATACGCAGGCCAGCCTCTTGCTCGGCCCGGCATTCGCGTTTGTCTATGTCGTGGTTGGCATCCCGTTGTCTCCCGTTGTCGATCGCTGGGTGCGCACGCGGATACTTGCCATTGGCATTACCGTGTGGAGCCTCGCCACGGCCGCATGCGGGTTGGCCGGTAATTTCACCCAGTTGTTCCTGGCGCGCATGGTGGTGGGTGCCGGTGAATCGGTGAACGGACCCACCGCTTATTCGATCGTCTCCGACTGCTTCCCACGCAACAAGCTGCCCAAGGCGGTCTACGGATTGCAGATCGGCTCGGTGGCTGGCAACGGACTGGCGCTGCTGCTGGGCGGGGCGATGATCTATATCATCGCGAAGATCGGTACGCCGATCCTTCCGCTCGCGGGGGAGCTAAGGCCCTGGCAGGCAGTGATGATCGGTGTCGGCCTGCCCGGCCTGCTCGTCGCCCTTTTGCTGCTGACATTGAAAGAGCCGCCGCGGCGCAGTTTCCAGGCGGACGTATCCAGGGTGCCGGTGGTTGGTGCGCTCAAATATATGGGCCTGCATTTCGCGGTGTTCGGACCTCTGCTCATCGGCCTTACGCTTGGTGCGCTGGATGGCGGGGGCAGGGCATGGGGCGCGGCCTTCTTTGAACGTACCTATGCCTGGTCGCCTGCGACCTATGGCGTAACGGCCGGCATTGTCTCGATCATAGCCATGCTTGCCGGTCTCTGGTTCGGGTCGCAATGGGTGGAAAGAATGCAGAAACGCGGTCTGGTGGACGCACCCTTCCGCGTGATTCTCTACACCCGCGCGGTCAATATCCCCTTTGCCATCGCCATGCCGCTGATGCCGACGCCCGAACTGGCGCTGGCCTGCAATGCGGTGAGTTTTCTAACGCTCGGGATGAGTGGCCCCTTGCTCAATGCTGTGATGCTGATCGTGACGCCCAACCAGATCCGGGGGCAGGTGATGGCGCTTTACCTGTTTATCTTCACGGTGATCGGACAGGGTATCTCGCCGGTCATCACCGGCGCGACGACGGACTTCATCTTCACCTCGCCCGACGATTTGCGCTGGTCGATCATGTTGCTGCATATCGTCTTCCTGCCACCGGCATTGCTGGTCACATGGATGGGCTGGAAGCCCTATCGCGAGGAAGTGGAACGGTTGAACGCGGAGGATGCCGCGAGTGGGCAACTTGGACGAAGCTGACTGCATGCTCGCACTCTATCACTTCGGCCCGGTCGCCAACTCGCTCACGCCGCTGCTCTGCCTGCTCGAAAAGGGGCTGGAGTTCGAGAACCGCATCCTCGACGCGCGCAAATGGGAGCACCACGAACCGGCATTCCGTCAATACAGCCCGGAAGGGATGGTTCCTGTCCTGCTGCATGACGAGCGGTTGGTGCGCGAATCCACCGTGATCAACGAATACCTCGACGATGTCTTTCCCGAGGTTCCTCTGCGCCCTGCCGACCCGCGGGAACGGGCCGAGATGCGGGTGTGGACCAAATATGTGGACGAGTACTTCTGTCCCGCGCTGACTGTGATCGGGGCGCACAGGGCAACCCCCTTCGCCAGCAAGATCGACAAGCAAGAAATGGCCCAGCGCCTCGCCAACATGCCCAATGAAGAGGTCCGCCGGAAGTGGGAGACCGTGTCCAATACGGGCTACAGCGAAGAGGCGCTGGCCGATGCGACGCACAAGCTGGCCAATGTTGCGGCCAGGCTGGAACAGCATCTTTCGGGCGGCCGTGAATGGTTGATAGGCGACAACTACACGCTGGCTGATATCAAGTGGTACTCCATGATGCCCGGCCTGCCTCGCTTGCTGCCTGAGCTGTGCAACACGGATACGACACCGCACACCATGGCCTGGCTCGATCGCATGGCGGGAAGACCCGCGGTTGCGAAACTGGGCCAATTCGCGCGGAAGGATTGATCCTGATCATCGCTTTCACGCGCCAAAACGCTATGCTGCAGGTATGAGCGCGGTGGATTCTCAAGCACTTCGGAAAGCATTCTCGGCGCGGGAGCTGTGCAAGGTCTATGAAACCGGAGAGACGCAGGTTCATGCCCTGCGCGGGGTCGATCTGGAAATCCGCGCCGGAGAGGTGGTGGTCCTGCTCGGGCCTTCGGGCAGCGGCAAATCGACGCTGCTCAACATCATCGGTGGCCTGGACCGGGCTACCAGCGGAGACCTGTGGTACGGCGATACCCAGCTGAACGAGCTGGACGACGCCGAACTGACGCGCTTCCGGCGCGCCAACATCGGCTTCATCTTCCAGTTCTACAATCTCATCCCCAGCCTGACGGCGCGTGAGAATGTAAGGCTTGTCACCGACATTTCCCCGAACCCGATGGATGCCGAAGAGGCGCTGGCCATGGTCGGCCTGGCCGAGCGGATGGACCATTTCCCGGCGCAGCTTTCAGGCGGAGAGCAACAGCGCGTGGCGGTCGCACGGGCGATTGCCAAGCGCCCCGGCGTGCTCTTGTGCGATGAGCCGACGGGCGCGCTGGACAGCGCCACGGGCGTGCGTGTGCTGGAGACGTTGGAGCGCGCGAATGCGGAACTGGGCACCACGCTGATCCTGATCACGCATAATGCCGGCATCGCCGCCATGGCCGACCGCGTGTTCAACTTCCTCGACGGACGAATTGCTTCCATAGAGGAAAATGAACAGCGCATCTCCCCATCGGAGATCCGATGGTGAAATCGCTCGATATCAAACTATTGCGCGATCTGTGGCGCATGCGCGGACAGGCACTTGCCATTGCCGTGGTGATTGCCGCGGCAATGGCGACATTTGTGCTTTCGATGGGCGTACACCGGTCTTTGGTCGAGACGCGCGATGCCTATTACGACCGTTATCGCTTTGCCGAAGTCTTCGCGAGCATGACCCGCGCGCCGCGCTCCATCATCGAGCGTGTGGAGGCTCTGGAAGGGGTGGCGGAGGCCGAAGGGCGCATCCAGCAATACGCCACGCTGGACCTGCCGGGCCGCAATGACTCCATCCGCGCGATCATCAATTCGGTGGGTGATGGCGGGGCAACCCGGCTGAACCAGATCGTCATCGTGCGCGGGCGCGGTCCGGGGATAGACCAGGCCGGGGAAGTGGTGGTCGACGAAAATTTTGCCGCTTCCAATGGCCTCGACCTTGGCGACGAGATCGATGCCACTGTCTACGGCAGCCAGGACCGGTTGAAGATCGTGGGCATCGGGCTTGCACCCGATTTCATCTGGGCGATCGCGCCCGGGGAACTGATGCCCGATGAAAGCCGTTTCGGCATTTTCTGGATGGGCGAGAAAGCGCTGGAAGCCGCCACTAATCGCACCGAGGCGATCACGTCGCTGTCGCTCCTGCTGGAACGCGGGGCCAATGAGCAGGAAGTGATCCGCCGCCTCGACACGCTGGTGGAACCCTATGGCGGGACGGGTGCCTATGGGCGCGAAGACCATGCATCCAATTCGTTCCTCGACAACGAGCTGATGCAGCTCGATGCGATGACCAAGGTGATCCCGCCTGTCTTCCTGATCGTGTCCACCTTCCTGGTCTATGTGGTTCTTGGCCGCATGATCAGGACGGAACGGGCGGAAATCGGCCTGCTCAAGGCGTTTGGGTACTCGAGCGCCGCCGTCGGCTGGCATTATCTCAAGTTTGCCATCGCCATCACCATGTTGGGAGTTGGCTTGGGGTCCATATTGGGTTGGTGGCTGGGCAGCGCCATGACTGACCTTTACGGCGAGTATTACCGCTTTCCCTTCCTCAACTACCGCGTCTCGGGTGAAGTCTTCCTTGGCGGGGCGGCGCTGTCGATTGCCTCCTCCTCGCTCGGCGCCATCGGGGGCGTGCGCGCGGCGGTGCAGCTGTCGCCCGCCGTGGCGATGGCTCCGCCGCCGCCGCCAGTTTACCGTGTGGGCGTGCTCGAACGCCTCGGCGCGAAGGCGGGCTTTACAGCAGTCGGTCACATGATCGCCCGCCATATCGCGCGCTGGCCGGGACGATCGTCGATCACCGTGGTGGGGGTGGGGCTGTCACTTGGCCTGCTGTTCTCCACGCTGCAGTTCGTCGATGCATCCAGAACGATGCTCGACGATTTCTTCTTCCGCGCCCAACGCCAGGATTTGACCGTCACCTTCATCGAGCCGCGCAATGAGGATGTGCTCTACGAGCTGGCATCAATCGATGGCGTGATTGCGGTGGAGGCAACGCGCGCCTCGCCTGTGCGTCTGTCCTTTGGCCCAAAGAGCGAACGCACGGCCATCGAATCCGCCAGCGGTGATGCCAAGCTGATGGCACGAGTGGACGCCGGCGGAGGTGAAGTCGGCCTGCCGCCTGCAGGGTTGATGCTCAGCCGCCAGCTGGCCGAGCAATTGGGCGTATCGGTGGGGCAGAGCGTGCAGGTGGAAATGCTCGCCGGCAGACGGATCACCCGCGAAATGAAGGTTTCTGCCACGATCGACGAACTGGTGGGTACGCGCGCCTATGCCGACGAGGCTGTGCTGGATTCGCTTGTTCGCGATGGCGCGCCGGTCGGAAGCGCGCTGTTGCGGATCGACCCGGCTGACCAGGACCACATCATTGCCGAACTGGCAGACCGACCGGTGGTACTGGGCGTGACCGAGCGGGCAGCCGCCATGCGCCTGTTCCAGCAGATGGTGGAGGAGAATATTCTCACCATGGTTGGCTTCTACATCGCCTTTGCTGCAGCGATCGCCGTGGGTGTCGTCTACAATAGCGCGCGCATCCTCTTTTCCGAGAGGGCACATGAACTCGCTACCCTGCGCGTGCTTGGATATCATCGCAGCGAAGTGGCAACGGTCCTGCTGGGAGAGATCGCCCTGCTGGTGGCGATGGCGCTGCCAGTCGGCCTGGTGATGGGTTATGGCCTGGGGCAGTTGATGGCAGCCATGTTCAGTTCCGACCTGTTCCGTTTGCCGTTTAACCCGTCGCGTGCAACCTATGGCTTCTCGGTTCTTGTCATCCTGTTTGCGGCCCTTTTCACGGCCTTGCTCGTGGCAAGAAGGGTCAACCGGCTGGATATGGTCCGCGTTCTGAAGGCGAGGGAGTGATGTGGGATAAGGTGAAGAACTGGCGCTGGGCCATTGTCACTTCAGGGCTGATCCTTCTGGGGCTGGGCTACAGCTTCTGGCCCGAAGCCCAGGCAGTGGACCTTGGGGAAGTCACGCGCGGAGAGATGAGTGTCGGCATCACTGACGATGGCGTCACGCGCGTGCATGACCTCTATACCGTCACTGCGCCGGTGACCGGCAAGATCACCCGCATCGAGCTGGATGCGGGGGACGAAGTCATCGCTGGCGAAACGGTGATCGCTTACATGACCGGTCTGCCATCGGCACCGCTCGATGCGCGTGCCCGGGCGGAATTGCAGCAGGCGATCAATGGCTCCCTGGCGGCTGAAAGCAGTGCCGTGGCGGCGCTTGAACTGGCGCAAAGCGATCTTGCCCGCGCAGAAGAGCTTGCCGAGCGCGGATTTCTCGCCACAGCCCGGCTGGAGGCCGAGCGTATGGCAGCCCGCGCAAGGGAAGCAGACTTGCAGCGCATTCGCGCCGAAACTGCGCGCCTGCGGGCGTCGCTGGCAGGGCGTGGATCGGGGGCTCAGTCGGCAGGCGTTTCGATAGCGGTCAGGTCTCCGGAAAGCGGGGTAGTGCTGCGCCGCTTGAGCGAGAGCGAAGGCGCGGTGGCTTTGGGCACTCCGCTGATGGAAATCGGCAATGCCAGCCAGATCGAAGTCGTCATCGACCTGCTCTCGCGCGAGGCCGTGCAGGTCGAGCCCGGTGCGAAGGTGGAAATCACCCGCTGGGGTGGTCCCGACCCGCTGCCCGGCAGGGTTCGGCTGGTCGAACCCTTTGGCAGGCTGAAGATCTCCGCGCTGGGGATCGAGGAACAGCGCGTCAACGTTATCATCGATTTTGCCCCTGATGCGGCAGTGCAAATCGCGGCATTGGGGCATGGCTATCAGGTCGATGGAACGGTGATCCTGTGGGAATCCGGCGATGTCCTGCGTTTGCCGGTGGGGGCCTTGTTCCGCGGTCCGCAGGGAGAATGGCAGGTCTTCGCCGATGATGGAGGACGCGCCAGCGCCCGCACTGTGACAATCGGCCATATCAATGATGAATATGCCGAAGTGCTGGAAGGGCTGACGGCGGGGGAACAGGTGGTTCTCAATCCCGGAAGGGCCGTTGAGGATGGTGTCAGGATCAGTGAAAGGTCGTAGGGGCTGCATCCGGCACACATCGGCCGCGGTCAAACAGCTTCTTTGTCTTGAGTCATTTTCCGGCGCATGGAAATCCGGCACTCCTGCCAGAAAATGAAAAGAGCGGGAGAGTTGGGAGATGGCCACGGGAGCGAAGGTTCAGGTTGTTTCGACAACAGTTGCCAGTGATCTGACGCTGGCAGATTTGCGCGCGGTCCTGGCGGCAGGATGGGCTGACTTCAGGGCATTCCCGCAGTTCGGCCTGTTCTTCGCGGCAGTCTATGTCGCGGCGGGGTTATTCCTTGTCTATGCCTTTATCGCATGGGGGCAGGTCATATGGCTGGTTCCTGCGGCTGCGGGGTTCCCTCTGCTCGCGCCTTTCGTGGCAGTTGGTCTTTATGAAGTCAGCCGCCGCCGGGAGGCGGGATTACCGATGAGTTGGCGCGCCGTCCTGGGCGCCTTGCGTGGCCGCGGGGATGACCAGATCATCGGCATGGGCGTGGTCCTCTTCGTTGCGTTCGCCTTCTGGGTGATCGTCGCCCACGGCGTCTTCTACATCTTCTTCGCCCAGTCGGGCCTGTCCGCCGAAAGCATGGACTTCTTCTTTACCTTTGCCGGGATCAGCATGTTGCTGGTGGGAGGTGTGATCGGCGGAATAATGGCGCTCGCCTTCTTCGCCATCACCGTTGTGAGCCTGCCCATGCTGGTGGACAGGGATGTCGATTGCATTTCGGCGATCATAGTCAGCCTGGCGGCAATGCGATCGAACAGGGGAGTGCTTCTGGCATGGGCATTGACCATTGCAGCGGCGCTGTTTCTTGCCATGCTGCCGCTGTTTCTTGGCTTGCTGGCCGTACTTCCCGTCCTCGCCCACGCGACCTGGCATCTCTATCGCCGTGTCGTAGAAAATTCGGACAAAAATTCTACGATTCAAGCTGATTAGATGGTGTAGTTACAATGCAATGGTAATACTGATCCGGTCTTCGGAAGTGCCCGCCGCGCGAGCAATGCTTTGCTTGCAAGCCACGATAACGAGCTGAAGGTCGCCTTGTTTTTCACCGCTCGCACCGGGGATCGTTGCTTCTTGTGCCTCCGATCCGAAAAGGAGCACCATCTCGGTTGTCTTGAAAATGGCGGCCAGTTTCCTGACGGCTGAATTGCGGGGTCGAACCACATCGTTCTCCCACTTCCAGACTGTGGTCTTGCTCACGCCGACAACCTCTGCAAGCTGGATTTGCTTCATGTCTGCTGCCTTGCGCAGGCGCGTAAGCCGGTCACCAAAACTCTCTCCCTTTGCCGTGGCATTGCTGTCATCCGACAGGAGCACGCCGGACAGAGAGGATTTGAACGCCTCATTGCGTTGCCGGATCGCTTCAAGCATCGACTCGTCCAACGGATCGGCAAACCGGCAGCCGTGGAAATTCTCGCTCGACCAGACCACTTCTGCGACCCGTTCCTCCATGTTCGGAAGGTAGACGGTGACAATCTCCCCGGGCGCGAGATCAAGGGGCGTGTTGAGCAGCAGCCCGGATGACGAGATGTTCTCTATCCGGATGTCACCGCGCGGTCCTTGCTGCAAAGCAACTTCGGCAAGCAGGCGCAGATCGTTACGGTTATTATCGCGCCGCTGGTCAGAGGTGGAAAAAGTCGAGAATTTCATCGGAGCGGTCATCGAAGTTTCCTTTAGGTGATACTTCGTTTTCTCATTTGATGGTTATGAAATCCTTAACAACTCTCGCAAGATGCGCGGTTCGACCGCGTTTTCTGGCGAATCAATTGGGGAATCAAAGTTGCGATCGGGGGCGACTCGGGTTTGGCCGTCAGCAAATCGTGAAACTGTCCTGCTGAAGTGTGTTCCCATTCGATACACATCGCAACCTTTCGGACCATTCAATCGTCAGGGAAACTCTGGCGACAAACCAACTTAACTATCGGAAAAACCGAATAAAAAATAGAAATGGAATGCGAAATCGCATCGCGAGGGGTGATCCACCTTCAGGTTTACGAAGGTTAACTCCCTTGCAACCCCCCGTGTTCAGTGGTCTCCTTCAATCACACGAGTCCATTGGGCTTCTTGGGGGAAGGCAACTTGTTGCCGATGCGGCGGTTCTCTTTCCCCGGACGTTTTGAAGCCCGGACACTCGCCCAAAGAGGAAGAGATTGATGACCGACGCACACAACCTGCAGAATGGCAACGTTCGCAACACCGCAGAAGATTTGGGTCTCCAGGCAAATTCCCCGGACCAGCTTCCCGCTGGCGCGGCGACGCGGACGGTGGAAGTCCCGCCGGGCGGATCGATCGCACTTCCTGCCGGCGCAGAGCTGGATCAGGTCTTCGTACAGGGCGTGGACCTGGTCATCGTTCTGGACGACGGCAGCCGCATCATCGTTCCCGAAGGCGGCTTGATCTATCCGCAGATCGTGGTTGGCGGCCAGCCTCTTCCGCCCGCGAACCTCGCTGCGTTGATCATCACTGGCGATGACGAATTTGAACCTGCTGCGAACACTCAAAGTTCGGGTGGAAACTTTGCGGGCGACCCTGGTGCGATCCAGAATGCCTTCGATATTGGTGACCTGCTTCCCTACACCGAACTTTCTTCTCCCGAGGTACAGGACGAGGAAATCATCCCGGGCCTGATAGGCAAAAAGCCCTTAATCGGCATCGAGATCGATGATTCCGGCGTATCCGTCATCAATGCCGAGGACCTGGTCAATGAAGCCGGCCTGCCTGCGCGCAACGGCGAGCCGGAAGGCACCAACGCGGTGTCTGACTCGGAAAGCACCTACGGTTATATCAATTTTGTATCTCCTGATGGTGTCGATACTGTCACACTGAACGGTGTAGTTATTGCATCCGTTGGTCAGGTTTTCACCAGCAGCCTCGGCAAGTTGACGATCACCAGCATCGAGCCGGGCCGCATCGGCTATGACTACACGCTGTCCGACAATACGCTGGACGGTGTTGCGGAAGACAATTTCTCCGTCACCATCACCGATACCGATGGTGACATGGCCACTGCCACTTTGCGTATCGGCATCATTGACGATGCTCCGATCGCATTTGATGATGCGAATACGGTTCCGGCTGCCACTTTCGGCCCGATTACCGGCAACGTGATCGACAATGATATCTCGGGTGCTGACGATTTCGTCGCCGACGCCGTGACCGGCTTCAGCAATGCTGGCGGCAGTGCAGATGCGGGCGATAGCCTGCAGGGCACCTATGGCGTTCTGACGCTTAATGCCGATGGCAGCTACAGCTACACGCGCGATTTCAATACGCCTGGCGGTGTCACCGACACCTTCACTTACGGCATTGTCGATCAGGACGGCAGCACCGATCAGGCGCAGCTTGTCATCACCATCGCAAATGCTTCCAATACGATCGATTTCGCTCCCGGCCCGGGAGATGGAGCGATCGTCTACGAATCCCATCTCCCCAGCACGACCGATACCCGCACCAATGAATCTCCGGGTTCCATGTTCGATGGAAATTCTGAAACATCTTCCGGAACGGTGAAATTTACTTCGCCCGACGGGGTTTCGCAGGTCATCATTGGCGGTACTGTCATAGACGTCGACAACCTGCCCCAGGTCGCAATCTCCGACGCGACCGGCACACTGACTATAACCGGATATACCTATGACCCTGCGACGGGTATCGGCACCATCTCGGGAACCTACCTGCTCAATGACAACACCGGCGATACCAATGACACCACCGTCACTTTCCCTATCACCATCGTCGATCTCGACGGTGACGAGGCAACTGACGATTACTCCTTGCTGATTGTCGACGATTCGCCGTCTGCCACGGACAACAGCAACGACGTTGTCGAAGGATCATCTGCCAGCGGCAACCTACTGACCGACGATGATGGCGACGGAGTGGATGTAGCAGGTGCGGACGATTATGCTCCTGTCGGAGCGGTTGTGGCCATCACCAGCACGAATGAAAGCACCAGCCAAACTACAGTTGTTGGCGGCGAACTGGTTATTGCCGGTGAATTCGGCACGTTGACGGTCAATGTCGCGACGGGTGCTTACACATACGTTTCCAATGCCAACTCGACCAACCAGGACGACCAGGACGTCTTCACTTATACCATCCGTGATGGCGACGGTGACGAGTCCACCGCAATCCTGACGATCGACGTCGATAACGTCGGCGGCGAAGCCCGTGATGACGACGTCGATGTTGATGAGAAGGGCTTGCCCGCCGGTACAGGCGAACTCGCCGATGGTAATCCGAACAATGAGAGCGACCAGAGCGAAGTCGATTCCGACGGCAAGATCGTCGTAACGGGTACCGCACCGGGCTCGACCCTGGCCTATTCGCTAACCGGTGCTAATTCGGACGGCGACGGCCAGTACGGTACGCTCGTACTGAACAGCGCCACGGGCGAATATACGTATACGCTCGACACAAGGTACAACCACGACCCGGTCCAGGGCACCAATGTCGAGAACAACGCTGAAAGCTTCACCTATGAAGTGCGCGACGAGAACAATAATCTGATCGCTGGTGGCACGATCGAAGTAAACATCACTGACGATGTTCCTTCGGTAACTGCGAGTGAACCGGAGACTGAACTTCTGGTCGACGAGACAGTCCTTTTAACCAATGACACCAAGAGCTTTGCCTCGGCCTTTGATGTGGTTGCAGGTGCGGACGGGCAACAGAGCCTAGCCTACACGCTGGCTGTAGTCGGTGGCAACGGTGCGGACTCTAGCCTAATTGACACAGCAACTAACAACAACGTTTTCCTTTTCGTTGAGGCTGGTGTTGTGGTTGGTCGCGAAGGCACTGATGCGACCGACGCCGCGACGGGTGAAGTTGTCTTTACCCTGAGCGTGGATGGTTCGGGCAATTTGACGCTCGACCAGCAGCGCGCAATCGTGCATCCGAACCCGCTCAACCATGACGAGCCTGTGAGCCTGGCCGATGGCCTGGTGACGCTGACGGCAACTGTGACCGATGGCGATGATGACACAGCCAGTGATAGCATCGATCTGGGCGGCAATGTCACCTTTGAGGATGATGGACCGAGCCTTTCTGCCTCGACGACGCAGCCGACGCTGGTTGTTGACGAGACGGTTCTGGCGACCA